>BTQV01000173.1:0-3001 GCA_036986055.1 Thermodesulfobacteriota bacterium | reverse complement strand
AGTGTGCTGAAGGTTGTAAAGGCGCCCATAAAACCGACGAGTATAATGACGCGCATCTCCCCGCTTATAACGAAGCGTTCTTCCGCGAGCGACCATATGAGCCCGAATAAAAAGCTTCCCAGGATATTGACGGCAAAGGTGCCCCACGGGAAACCTCCTCCGTAGGCCCTCTGCACGGCCCCCGCGAGAGAGTACCTTGCCAGTGTCCCAAGCGCCCCGGCCGCGAGCAGCCAGAATAACTTCATCTCCCTGAAACCCCCTTGTTTACGCGGAAAAAGCCCTCTAAGAGAACTGGAGTAAATTAATTTATCTTATAACACCTGCGCCGTTAAAAGCAAATTTTTTCGCCCCCGGGGCGGTTGACTTCACCTGGGCAAAGTGTTAACTTTATAAGATGATTTTTTCGTAAAAACAACGAGTACACTAAATTGAAAAAGGGAGGGAAAGTAAAAATTGAGCGTTCCTGCATTTAACGGCCAGCTCGGCATATGGGATATGATGATAAACGCCGGGCCCGTGGTAAAACTCGTCCTTTTGACGCTCCTCATCTTTTCCATATTCTCCTGGGCCATTATAATATACAAGGTCATACTGCTTAAGAAGATAGAGAAGGAGACGAGCGCCTTCTACGACGTCTTCTGGGAGAAGAGGTCCTTCTCGCAGATAATGTCCGAGAGTAAATCATACAAATACACTCCCCTTGGAAAACTCTTTTCCTCTGTCTACAAGGAACTCTCCTCTGCTGCCGGGGGGCCCGATGAGGCCGGGCAGGGAAAGGCGCCTAACAAGTGGAGCATGGAGCGGATGGAGCGGATACTCAGGAAGACAAGCACGCAGGAGACGGCCAGGATAGAATACGCCGTGAGTTTTCTCGCCACCGCCGGCAACACCTCGCCCTTTATCGGGCTCTTCGGCACGGTCTGGGGGATAATGGTGTCGTTCCAGGACATCGGGGCCCTGGGGTCGGCGAACCTCGCCGTCGTGGCCCCGGGCATCTCAGAGGCCCTCGTGGCCACTGCCGTGGGGCTCCTCGTGGCCATACCGGCGGTCATGGGATACAATCACATACTCGCGAGGATAAACCGCATAAGCTCTGAGATGGACAACTTCTCCTCGGACCTATTGAACATTGTAGAGAAACAACGCTCCTCTTAAGTCGGAGGTTTCTGGTTTAATATGGCACTGGACACAGGGTCTCATAAAAAATTCATGTCCCAGATAAACGTCACGCCCTTTGTGGACGTCATGCTGGTATTGCTCATAATATTCATGGTAGCGGCGCCCATGATGCAGTCGGGCATAGACGTCAAACTCCCGAAGGTAACGGCCGCCGCCATAGACGCGAAGGATGAGCCCATTATAGTAACCATAGACGAGAAAAGGACTACTTATCTCGGCGACACGCCCTTAAGCCACTCCCAGCTCAGAAAAAAACTCATAGCCATAAGGAAGTCGAAGAGAGGGAGCATGGTACTTTTAAGGGCCGATAAAAAGGTCCCTTACGGGTTCGTTGTGAACGTTATGGCGGAGATACGCAAGTCCGGCATCGAAAAGATCGGCATGGTTACCGAGCCCATCAAACAGTAAGGCCGGGGCCGGGTTCCGGGACCACGGGATAAAAGCCCTGTGCCTCTCGTTTTTTTAACCTATACATGTGACCTCTATCGGAAAGACCTTTAGCCAGGCCCGCTCCATCCCCGGATTTCTTCTAAGACCACATGGGAAAATTAATGGCTCATACCCCGAAGGGGTTTAAAAAAACCCTTATCGGCTCCCTGGTCTTTCATGTTATCTTACTTTCCGCGCTTCTCTTTTACAGGACCGGGACCAAAAAGATATTCTTCGCCCCCGTCTATACGGTGAGCCTCATGGAGCCTTCGGGGGCGCCGTCACGTAAGCCCGGCGGGAAAAAGACGACGAAGACAAAAAAGACTCCGAAGAAGACCGTAAAAAAGGCCGCGAAAAAAACCGTGGTGACGAAGAAGAAGATAAGACCGAAGGTCTCCACGACCAAAAAAGTCTCAAAAACCAAAAAGACCGCGAAAAAGGCCGTTAAAGTAAAGCAGAAGTCGAAGGCCAGTGAAGACGCCGTCTCCATCGCCGCGGCCCTGAAGAATATAAAGGAGAAGGTCAGGGAAAAGGAGCGTAACGAACTCGTCGCCTCCAGGGTGGATGAGATAAGGAAAAAGAGGGAGTCTCAAAGGCTCGCCCCCGATATAGAGGAGATAAAAAAGGGCCTTGCAGACGGCGGTGGCGGCTCCTCCGGGACCTCGGGGCTCAAGCCCGGTGAGTTCGAGGTCAAGCACAAGGCCTACTTCGTCATAATAAGGGACAGGGTCCAGGAAAACTGGGTTTACCCCGAGGGGTTCAACAGGCAGAGCGCCTCTGTCATAGTATCAATAAGGATAGGAAGAAAGGGAGACCTTCTCGATATCTGGGTTGAAAAGGGGTCGGGGAACAGACAGTTCGACCTCTCGCTCCTGGACGCCGTAAGAAAGTCGGCGCCCTTCCCGCCGCTCCCCGTTGATTTTGAGGGGGATTTCCTTGAGACAGGGCTGAGGTTCTGCCCGCAGTGCACCGGGAACTGAGATATGAAAAAAATTATTCTGTTATTGGGCCTCTTCCTCTTCGGACTCTTATATTCCACCGCCGACGCGGCCAAGGTCTATATAGACCTTGAGGCCCCCACCATAAGAAGACTTCCCATAGCGGTCCAGGTGTTCAGGTACATGGGGGTGGAACCTGAATCACGGAAAGAAGAGGAACTCATAAGCCATATTAGGGGTGAGATCCTCGACACGCTCAAATCGGACCTCGACTTTGCCGGACTCTTCAAGGTCATGGACAACGACGCCTTCCTCGAAGACCCCGAGAGGGCCGGTTTTTTCTCCGACGAGATAAACTTCAAGGAGTGGCGCATGATAGGCGCCGACGCCCTCATAGAGGGGAGGTTCAGGATAGAGGGTGGAAGGCTCGTGGTGGAGGTAAAGCTCTTTGACAC
>BTQV01000172.1:0-3020 GCA_036986055.1 Thermodesulfobacteriota bacterium | reverse complement strand
GAGGCCGGGGAGATAGAGGTCATGCTCATGTCTGACCTCGGCGAGGAGCCCGACGGCGCCCGCTACACCGCCCAGATGGTGGAGTTCGAACTCGGGATAACGGACAAGTGGACGATGGAGGTCATGGTAGAGGGGCAGGCGTCCTTTGGGGAGGGGGGCTACAATTTTACGGGCTTCAGACTTGAGAACCGCTACCGGTTCTTTGAATACGGAACCTTTTTGAACCCGGTAATCTACATTGAATACGAATCCCTGAGCGAAGACACCAAGTACATTATGGAGATGTCGGGCAGGGAGGACGCTACGCCGCAAACAAAGAAGAGGCCCAGAGAGAGGGTGCTTGAAACGAGGCTTATCCTCGGCCAGGATATCACCGAGAATCTCGACGTCTCTGCAAACTGGCTCAACGAGAGCGACCTCGATACCGGTGTGACCTCCTTCGGCTACGCAGTAGGCCTTAACTACAAGCTATCTTCGCTATGGTCGGAGGTCCGGGGCCATCCCAAGGTCATGCTCGGCCTTGAGTTATTCGGGGGTATTGGAGACAGCGACAAGGGGATAACGGCGGACCCGGATATCACGCAGCACTATCTTTCGCCGAATATGAAGCTGCGCATCAACGATAAGATGATGATAAAGGCGGGCTTCGCCATAGGGCTGACGAACGTGAGCCAGGATATATTCAGGACCGCCTTCGGGTATGAATTTTAATTTTTTACATGAAAAAGTGAAGTGAGCCTGAAAAGGGCCTCCTAGGAAAAGGAGGCCCTTTGCTTTTTCCTCTGCGGACCTTGGCGCGCGGCCGCGAGTATCGGTATAAACCTCTCCCGCTCCATTAATATGTCCTTTTATTAAAATCGTCTGTCCTTTTTATCCCCCCCGTCGTTATTGCGGGCGGAGCGAAGCAATTCCATTGAGAAGGTATTGTAGGGGTGGGCCGTAATGCCGGTTGGCATTACGGCCTTTTTTATGCGTGGATTTCAAGGGTGCGCTTTAACATTCTTTTAATCTCAAATACGTATAATGAAACATATAAAGAATCAAACAATCAAAGTTTTACTCATTAAAAAGGAGACAGGAAAATGAAAAATTTCAACACCCAGATAGGCGAAGTCGTGGCCATCAGCCTCATGGTCGTAACGCTCGTAGGCGCTGTTCTCATTGGTTAAAAAGGTTTTATCTCTAACGTTCTTTTAATCTCAAATCAGTATAATGGAAACATATAAAGGATCAAACAATCAAACTTTTACTCATTTAAAAGGAGGCAGGAAAATGAAGAAATTCAACACTCAGATAGGCGAGCTCGTGGCCCTCAGCATTATGATCGTAACGCTTGTAGGCGCCATAGCCCTGTCGTAAAACGAAGGCTTAAATAAAGCCGAAAAACCCCCGGGGTATTCAATGCCCCGGGGGTTTTTAAATTTGAGTGCCTTGTGGTCTTCCGCGTAGGCAAAGAGATGTTTCTTTTTTTGAGAATGGCGCGGAAAAAGTCCTGCGGAAGTCTTCAGGTCAACCCTCAGTTAACGAGGATTTTATCGAGCCTTTCGAGGTCGTTTATGACCTTCCATGTTCCGCCCCCGGTTTTCACCCGCTCTTCCCATGACGCGAGACGCTTCATGTAGTCCCTCGGGTCGATGTTGTCAGTCCGGAGTTTTGTGACGTTCAGTGCCACCACGTTTATGCCGTCGAAGCGGACGGGGAAGTTGCGGATGCGCCCCTTCGCGAGGTCCTCTTCGAGGTCCGAGAAGATAAAGATGTATTTTTTTGCGGCCCCTGTCTCGTTCAGGTACTCAACGGCCTGGAGCGCGCCTCCGGTGATGTCGGTATAGGTGCTCCCCTTCGTATTCCTGATGAAGTCGTTGAGCGTCTGGCTGAAGAGCCTCTTCTGGTCATTGGACACTGAGGGCCTTGTGTTGAACGTCATCTTCTGTATGATGTCCTTCTCGCTGAAGGAGCCGCTGTCTATGCGGGCCACGGCAAGGGAATCCCCGGGTTGCAAGGTGCCAAGCAGATAGTTTACTATGGCCTTTGCCTTATCGAGCTCCTTGGCGTAGGTGCCCGAGGTGTCCATGAGCAGGTACACCCCTGTTGCGTGTCCAGTTGTGTCGGCGCACCCGTAGACGAGCACGAGCAACGGCATTATGAGTATTAGAAAAAGTTTCTTCATCGTATCCTCTCACCTGTAGAGTTAAGGTCATGGCCGCGGGATTTTACGCGGACCTGTCTCTCTATCCAAAGGGCCGGGAATATGCATACGTCGTATAAGGCGAGTATGACCTCGCCGAGCCCGCGGACGATGTTGCCCGCGAGGCGAAGGACAAATGACAGGGAGCGCAGAAACCCCTGGAGCGCCAGGCCCAGGACCGTCCTTGAGGAGCTTATGAAGCTCTCAAGCGGTATGGCCACGAAGGTGAGCGCGAAGGGGAGTATGAACCCCATTACCATCTGTCCGACCGTAGGTATGAGTGACTGCGATGATGCCGGCAGGTCGCCTGCGGCCAGCGCGTTCCTCAGGGCCTGCATGTCGGAGGCGATTTGGTCGCGCATGTAGGCGAGTGAGGCCTCCACGCTCGCCAGTATGAAGAGTATGCCGAAGGTTACGATTATCATCCTCATCCTCATCTTGTCGTTCATTGAGCCGATGACGGGGAAGAGGTTCGTAATCCTTAAGGCCTCCATAAGGTAGAGCCCCATGGCGGCCTCCACCATGATTATGACCATGGCCGCTATGCTCGATGTCTTGTAGGGCCCGATATAACTGCCGCCGCCCACCATCTCGCTCATGGGAAGCGCTATGAGGTTGAAGTTTATGGCGGCCCCTCCCACGGCTATGAGGAGCACGAGCGCTGAAATTACGAACTGCGTAAAGGACGAGGACGTAAGTTTCCTGACGGCGTTGTCAGAGCCGGCGCGGATATGCTCGAATTCCTCTATCTTCACGTCTATGGCCCTTGACCTCTCCATGAGCCCGTCAATGGTGGAGCCCACTTTTCCGAGGGTGACCGTCACTTCCCTCCAGC
>BTQV01000171.1:0-3036 GCA_036986055.1 Thermodesulfobacteriota bacterium | reverse complement strand
ATGAGGATGCCCTCGGCCGTACCTTCAACGGGCGCGATAAAGACCTCTCCGGCGGGGAGGTTGCCGTAATCGCCCGGCCTTGTGAGCATGCCCGTGTCAGCGAGGACCTCCCTGTCCTTTATGGAAAAGCCTATCGACGTTCCGTTATGAGAGGTTATGGCGGCCATTTCCGCGCCGTCGAGTTTTTCCTTGAGGCCGAGTGTCCTTTTTTCAAGGCCGTGCCAGTCAACGGCCATCGCTCCTTCGAGCATGGTCCTCTCGAAGAGCGGCATGGAGGCGTACCTGACGCCTTTCAGTTTGGTTAGAAAATTCCTGAACCTTGTATGGGTGGTGGAAAAATTACTGAGCGCCACCACGGCGTCCGGGGTCGTCGCGGATTCCCTTATTACGTCCTCGGCCTTTTTAATGTCCTCGTGGGCGGCCTTTTTTTGCAGTATGGACGTCAATATGCCCAGTTCGTCGAGCTTTTTTACCGCATCGAGGCCGAAGGCGGCTTCCCAGACCTCTATTGGAGGCTCCTTGCCGTGACCCCCCACGGAAGGGAATTCAAGCGTTGAGACCTTGCAGTGCTTTCTTCCAGCGTCGGCGGCCTCGGCGGCCAACCCCCTTAATTCCAGCCTCTTCTGCTTTTCGTCGTCGGGTACGGTCTCTTCTTTGCCAATGATATCGGTAAAGATGAGCACCGACTCTTCTTTCTTTACCCCGAGATTGACTGTAAATATTTTTTCCAGGACTTCGTTCATCTTCCTCCTCACTATTATAAGGTGGTCTCTAATAGTTTAATATACCACCGGCCCGGCGCTTGTCAAACAAAAGGCCCTCAGTCATGGGAGGATGAAAAAGTGATATTGACTTTTTATTGTGAATGGAAGTAATATTAAAGGAAATTTTCTAAAAAACGCCGGATGATTTCAATAAAACCGGGAAGGGGCGCGGCTTTGGAGGAAAAAATGGGTATCAGGGTTTTAATGACCGATGACGACAGGAACTTGAGGGACCTCCTCGAAGAGGCCCTGATGGACTGGGGTTATGAGGTACGGGTAGCCGTCAGCGGTGAGGACGCCCTCGAAAAGATAAAGGCCGAGAGGAGCGACATTGTAATTACCGACCTCAGGATGCCCGGTATGGGAGGGCTTAAACTCCTTGAAAAGATAAAGGAATATGACGAAGATATACTCGTCATCGTAATCACCGGTTACGCCACTATCGAAACGGCGGTAAAGGCCATAGAGTCCGGCGCGTACGACTATATAACGAAACCATTCAGGCTCGATGAACTGATGGTTATCATGAAAAACGCGAGTAACCTCCTGGGGCTCACCGCCCGTAACCGCGCGCTCCTTGAAAAACTCGACGAGGCCTACGGTGAGATAGACAACCTCAAGGACTCGCTCTCAGGGACACAGCGGCCCGGCGAGATCAAGAAGAAGGACTGAGCGCGGAAGTTTCCCGTTGTGCCCGGTGCGATGCCGGGTGCCATGCAATGTTAAAGGCGCCCGTTCCGCGTAGGGAAAAAATTTTCCTGTAATTCAGCCGAATAATCCATTCGGTTTTTTTATTTATCAGACTGCTTTTGAGGGGCCCCTTCCATGTATTCTCCGCCAGTGAGAAGGATGTTCAAGAAAATTCGTGAGACAATCGAAAAATTCTCCATGCTCGAAGAGGGCGACACGGTCATAGCCGCCGTTTCAGGCGGCGCAGACTCTGTCGCAATGCTCCACGCCCTCTACGCCCTCAGGGACGATTACTCCATGGACCTCGTCGTATGCCACTTGAACCATAATTTGAGGGGGGGTGAGTCGAGAAGGGATATGGAGTTCGTCAGGAAGACGGCCCTTGGGCTTGGTCTCGAGTTTTTCAGCCGCACTCTCAAACCCGGCGCATTGACAAAGGACGGCGGTGAAGGCCTCCAGGCCGCCGCAAGGGAGAAGAGGCTTGAGTTTCTCGAAGACTGCTCGAAAAAATTCAAGGCTCAGAAGGTCGCTCTCGGCCATACCCTGGACGACCAGGCTGAGACCGTCCTCATGCGCCTCTTGAAAGGGAGCGCCCTCTCGGGGCTCTCTGGTATGAGGCCGAAAAGGGACGACTTCATAAGGCCCATGATAGACGTGACGAGAGAGGAGATACTCCTCTTTATTAAAGATTCGCGAGCCGACTATGTCACGGACTCGTCGAACCTCAAGACCGATTATCTGCGTAATGACATAAGGCTCAACCTCTTGCCCTATATTATGGAAAGGTACAACCCAAATATAGCGCGGGTCCTGTCGCGTACGGCAAAGTCCCTCGGCCGGGACGGGGATTTTATCGACGGCATAGCGGATTTTCTCGGCGTTATTGTAAAGCGCACCTCAAAGAGGGTCGTTATGGACAGGATAGGGCTCAAGGACCTTCACGGCGCGCTCCTTTCAAGGGTCTTTTTAAAGGCCGCGGGGTTTTTGAATAGGAGAGAGGGGCTGTACGGCCCTCATATAGAGGCCTTCATGGATATTGTCCACAGTAAAAGGCCAAACGCCCGGGCCTCGCTCCCAGGCGGGCTTACGCTCAAGAGAGAGTACGACCAGGTGGTGCTTTCCCTTGGCAGGGCCGGGGTTGAACAACGGCAAAAACCCTTCAAAAAGACATTAAGGGCGCCGGGAGAGGCGTCCGTTAAGGAGGCGGGGGTCAGGTTCAAGGCCTCTGTCCTCAAGCAAAGGCCCGGGTCTTTAAAGTCAGGAAAACGGACGGCCTACTTTGATTACAATACCCTGCCCGGGCCGCTCGTCGTCAGGTCCCCCCTGCCCGGCGACAGGCTCATTCCAATGGGCATGGAGGGGCATAAAAAACTAAAAAAAATATTTATCGACATGAAGATACCCGCCTCAAAGAGGCAGGGGACGCCGCTGCTGTGCTCTGGCGGGGAGATACTCTGGGCCGTTGGCGTTAGCCAAAGTGAGCGTTGCAAGGTTGTTGAGACTACGTCCAGGGTGCTAAAGGTTGAGTGCAGGTCCCTTAAGAGATGACACGCCCCTCTGTCCACGGGGTTTTTACCCTTGC
>BTQV01000170.1:0-3119 GCA_036986055.1 Thermodesulfobacteriota bacterium | reverse complement strand
ACGGGGTACTCGACGAGAAAGGCGACCTCTTCGAGGAGCGCGGCGTCTGAGAGGACATTGCCGCCGGCCTCACGGGCCTTTTCCTCAAGGCCCCTTGAGATAATCTCTTTTCTCAAGCCGGGGTCGACTATTACGCTGTTCTCTTCAAGGGCCTTGAACCAGGACTCAACCGAGTCCACCTTGACGGGCTTTCCCTCAAGGGCCTCCTCGCCCTTGCCTGAGACGAACCTGTGCCCCACGGTAAAGGTACCGCTCTTTACGTGGCCGAAGCTCACCTGAACCACTTGGCCCCCGTAAAGCACGAGGAGGCGGTGAACGGGCCTTGCGAAACTTACTTCATGGTCTCCCCATCTCATGGATTTTGGGAAGACGTCACGGGCAAGCGTCTTTTCGAGTATTTCAGGGAGTATCTTTACCGTCTCCCCGCCCTTTATCTCCTTAACCGCCGAGACGACCTCCCCCCTTGGGGTGTTTATTTTTTTTATGTCCTCTATGGATACGCCCTGAGCCCGGGCAAACCCCTCAAGTGTCTTTGTGGGGTTGCCGGCCTTGTCGTAGGCAACGGTTACCTTCGGCCCCTTTACCTCAACGCGTGAGTCGGGCTGGACCCCGACGAGGCCCCGCACAACGAGGGCGAGCCTCCTCGGCGTCCCGAAGGTCTCGATACCCTTGAAACCGAGGTTCCTCTCTTTGAAGGACTTTTCGAGAAATTCGCTATAGGCCTTGAGGGCCGCGGGGATGTAGCGCGCCGGCAACTCTTCGGTGCCTATCTCAAAGAGGAGGTCCGCCGCATTAACTTTTGAGGTCTCATCCATAAATCACCTTCCGCGAGTTGAAATCAACAGACAATTTAACAGATTTTTTATTAATTTCAATATCTTTATCCCATTCAGGGAGAGAGGCGTATATCTTTTAAGAGTTGACGGGGCGGGAAGTGTTTTGATAAACTGGAATATTAAAATTATAAAAAGGTAAACCCCCTCAAATGATAAACGATTTTATACAGAGGCTCATACTCATAACGCCGCCCGTGCTCCTGGCTCTTACGGTTCACGAATACGCCCATGCCTGGACCGCTTTCAGGTTCGGCGACGCCACGGCAAAGAACCTCGGCAGGGTGACGCTCAACCCATTGAAACACCTCGACCCCATAGGCACGCTCGCCCTCTTTCTTTCGGGGCTATTCGGCTGGGCAAAGCCCGTGCCCATAAATCCCAGAAACTTCAAAAACCCGGCAAAGGCGCTTATATGGGTCTCTCTGGCGGGCCCCCTTTCCAACATCGTGCTCGCGGGGGTCTTCGCCATCGCCCTCAGGCTCTTTTCAACGGAACTCGCGCCCCTGATCTCGGGCTATCCCGGCATCTACAAGCCGCTCTTTGTAATGATACAGGTGAGCGTCATTATAAACGTAAGCCTCGCCGTATTCAACATGATACCCATACCGCCCCTTGACGGCAGCAAGGTGCTCCTCCACGCGCTGCCTTACCGGAAGGCGCTGAAGTTCTCCAGGATCGAGCCCTACGGGTTCATTATACTCATACTACTTATAATGACCGGCGTCATACACAAGTTCATCTCGCCCATCGTCTTCCTCGCAGTCGGACTTCTCACAGGCGGGGGGTACTGATGAAGGGAAAACGCGTTCTAAGCGGCATGAGGCCCACGGGCAGGCTCCACCTCGGACACTACCAGGGGGTGCTTAAAAACTGGCTCGAACTCCAGAAGGAGTACGACTGTTTCTTCTTCGTGGCCGACTGGCACGCGCTGACGACCGATTACGCCGACCCCGGGAATATGAAGGAAAACGTCGTGGAGATGGTCCTCGATTGGCTCTCCGTGGGTATAGACCCAGGCCAGACAACGCTCTTTTTACAGTCCTCCATAAAAGAGCATGCCGAGCTATTCGTCCTCCTCTCGATGATTACGCCCCTGTCGTGGCTTGAGAGAAACCCCACGTACAAGGAGCAACTCCTTGAGATAAGGGACAAGGATATCCATACCTTCGGGTTTTTAGGCTATCCCGTGCTCCAGACAGCGGACATAATCGTATACAGGGCGAACAAGGTCCCCGTGGGCATAGACCAGGCCCCGCACGTGGAACTCTCAAGGGAGATTACAAGGAGGTTCAACCACCTCTACGGCCACGTATTCCCCGAGCCCGATACGCTCATGACCGAGAACCCCAAGATACTCGGCACCGACGGGCGAAAGATGAGCAAGAGTTACAATAACGCCATATACCTCTCGGACCCGCCCGGGGTTATCGAAAAGAAGATGCTCCATATGATGACCGACACGGCCCGCAAGAGAAAGACCGACCCCGGCACCCCTGAAAAATGCCCAGTATATCTCACCTTCCACACCCTCTACTCCGATGAGGAGACTAAAAGATGGGTGCGCAAGGGCTGCACAGAGGCGCTCATTGGGTGCATTGAATGCAAGAGAAAGGTCATCCCAAGGGTTCTTGAAGACCTTGAACCCATACAGAAGAGGCGGGCCGAACTGGAAAAAGACCCCTCCACGGCCTTCAAGGCCCTCGAAGAGGGGAGGGCACGGGCGGCGCTTGAGGCGGCGGAGACCCTTAAAGAGGTGCGCGCGGCCATGGCCCTGGAGTACTCGAAGGAGCCCGCTTGAGGGGTTTTGGTTATGGGTTACAGGGTTAAACTCGATATCTTCGAAGGGCCGCTCGACCTTCTGCTTCACCTCACAAAAAAAAACGAGGTGGACATATACGATATACCCGTGGCGGAGATTACCGGGCAGTACCTCGAGTACCTGGAGTTGATGAAGGAGATGAACCTCGATTTCGCGGGAGAATTCCTCGTCATGGCCGCCACGCTGGTTCACATCAAGAGCAGGATGCTCCTGCCCATTGAGGCCGTGGGAGAAGGCGAGGAGGAGGGCGAGGACCCCAGGGCCGAACTAATCAAAAGGCTCCTCGAATACCAGAGGTACAAGGAGGCCTCGGAGGAACTCTCCAACAGGAACCTGCTCGGCAGGGACGTCTTTGGACGCGGACACGACCCGGCCATCGACGGTATCGAGGAGACGGGGCTTGTAAACGTATCGATATTCGAGCTCATGGAGGCGCTCAAGGGGATACTCGAAAGGGCCCCTGA
>BTQV01000169.1:0-3137 GCA_036986055.1 Thermodesulfobacteriota bacterium | reverse complement strand
GAACGGAATATATCTTTCCCGGATGGCTTACGGGGTTTTTTCCCGCCGCGGCCTCGGTGCCCATGGGCCTGTTAAGAGAGATAACGCCGTTTACGCGGTTGCCCCTGCCCACCTGCCCTGAATCCCCGTCTTCGGCTGAGGTGCCAAGCAGCGTAAGATAAACGCCTTTTTCACCGGCCCCGGGTCTGTCGAGGGTGTTGTAGTTGAGCGTAACCGAAGAAAAGGGCAGGTCGCTCAAAAAGTCCTTTACGGCCCGGAAGATCCTCTTCTTCTTCTCGAAATATTCCTTCTCCCCTTTTATGAGCCTTGCCGAAAGCGGGCAGGCGAGCGTTATGTCCAATTCAGAGCCCCTCCTTAAGCCCATGACCTTTACGTCCTCGCCTGACTCCGGAAAAAGCTTTTTAAAAGCAGGAGAATTCATGAAACGCTCTGTCTCGAAGACGGCCTTCTCCGTGTCCGTCAAAGGTGCGTAACCCACGGCCGCCGACGTATCGTTGGCCGCCCTTACCCTGCCATCTCTACAAAATATGTCCGAAAGTTCGGCCGAGCCCGGCTCGAGCACTACGCGTAGCGAAAGATCCTTTGCCGTTATATCGGGAAGGTTTTCCTTAAGCCATTCTCTGGCCGTGGACTCGGTTATTTCCCTCACGGGGATACTCACGCCACCGGCCCTGAACGTGGCCCTGTCCCCTATGATAAGCTCCATGGGCTTTAGGACCCTTCCGCCGCCGAAAGTTTTTTTGACCTTCCCGGCAACGAGAAGGCCCTTGTCGATATTGTGGTGGAGCACTGCGCCGAAACGCTTTATATACTCCCTGCTGAGAGCCACGGATACGCTGTCCATAACAGCGTCGCAGATGTAGTCGGGATGGCCCAAGCCCTTGCGCTCGACTATCTCCACGGCCTGCTCAAAAACGGGGAGGCCCTTTAAAACCTCTATACTCAGCCTTTCCATGGGATAATAATAAAAAAACCTCAAGGGGCAGCAGACTCCCCAAAAAAAGGGACGGCAAATCTTAATATTAATATTTAAAGAACGCCGTCAACTATTTGCAATAATAGAAAATTTCTTATTCTTTTTGAGCTCCTTCTTAATCCTCTTCTCTTCCTCGCGCTCTATCTTCGAGTAGATGCAGCCGCAGTATTTCTGCCTGTAAAGCCCCATGGCGCGGGACTCGTTAATCCCGTCGTACCAGCCTACTCTGAAATCCCGGTAGAAAAATTCCACGCCGTATCTCTTCTCCAGTTCAAGTCCGAGCCTCAGTATATCCCCGTGGTTCTGGTATTTGCTGTATAGGAGAGATGAACTGAAGGCGTCGAAACCTCTGGCGCGCGCCCTCTTGGCCGTCTCTTCCAGGCGGCTCGAGTAGCAGTACACGCACCTCTCGCCGAAGGCCGGCCTTTTCCCCGGATCCGTGCCGGCGCCTGTAAAGTCTTTCATGTTTTTTATGAAGGACGCGCCTTTGTATTCTTCATCATAGATGACGCCGAGGCCCATGAGGGTGGCGAGCTTTTTTACAGCCCCGAGCCTCAGTCGGAACTCCGATAGTGGATGGATATTGGGGTTGTGAAAAAACCCCCATACCTCGGCCTCTTCCCTTAAGATAATCTTAAGAGGGTAAATGGAGCATGGGCCGCAGCACATGTGGACGAGGATTTTTTTCTCACGGCGACCGGCTTTGCCGGCCGGGCCGCCTTTATCTGGCGCTAAAAAATTTTTCATTTGCAAGGGGTTAGAATAATTTCCGTTGGTCTTCCTTGCTCTTATCCTTGTCGATATAAACCCTGCCCACATGCTGGTAGGCTACAGGTGTGGCCACCCTCCCCCGCGGGGTCCTGTTTATAAACCCCTCCTGAATGAGGTAGGGCTCGTAGAGGTCCTCTATGGCGTCCTTCTCCTCATGGAGCGCCGTGGCGAGCGTGCCTATGCCAACGGGGCCCCCGCCGAACTTGTCGATAATGACGGTAAGTATGCGCCTGTCCATCTTGTCAAAACCCCGAGAGTCAATCTCGAGCATGGAAAGGCCCTCCGTTGCCACCTCGACGGTCACGACCCCGCCGGCCCTCACCTCGGCGAAGTCTCTTACCCTCCTTAAAAGCCTGTTGGCCACGCGCGGAGTGCCCCGCGACCTCGAAGCTATCTCCACGGCGCCCGCTTCGCTTATTTCCACGCCGAGGATAGCCGCCGACCTCTTGACGATAGTCGTTATCTCTTCGGGGGTGTAGAAATCAAAGCGCATCATTACGCCGAACCTGTCCCTTAGCGGAGAAGTGAGAAGCCCCGCCCTGGTGGTGGCCCCTATGAGCGTAAAACCCGGGATATCGAGCCTCACGGACCTGGCCGAGGGCCCTTCGCCAATCATGATGTCAATATGGAAGTCCTCCATGGCCGGGTAGAGCATCTCCTCAACGACGTTGGGGAGCCTGTGTATCTCGTCTATAAAGAGGACGTCGCGCTTCTCAAGGTTGGTGAGCATGGCCGCGAGGTCTCCGGAACGCTCAATTACAGGCCCTGATGTGGTATTTATATGGCTGCCCAGCTCATTTGAAATGATATGGGCGAGCGTGGTCTTTCCAAGGCCCGGGGGGCCGTAGAAGAGGACATGGTCCAGGGGCTCACCCCTCGCCTTCGCCGCTTCTATAAAGATCTTGAGGTTCTCCTTGAGTTTCTCCTGCCCGGTAAACCCGTCAAGGGTGCGGGGCCGGAGCGTCGTCTCAAACCTCTCGTCTTCAACGGTCTTTACAGGTATCGTTTCCTTGTCACTCATAACGATTTCCTCTACCGTTCATATTAATGAGCATAAAAATCATCTCCTTGAGAGGGCCTTCAAGGCCTCCTTGAAGAGTTCCTCAAAAACAGGCTCACCCTCCAGGCTGTTAAGCGCCTTTCTCGCCGCCTCTTCCGATACGGCCGGCCTGTAACCGAGGTTGTTGAGTGCCGAAATTACGTCGTCAACCGATACGTCCATAAGGCCGGGACCTGTCTCCGGCGTAGAAGGGCCGACCCCGGCAGAAAGCAGAGCCACCTTGTCTTTCAGTTCCAGTATCATCCTCTCAGTAGCCTTCTTCCCAACGCCGGATATGGAGCCGAGCCTCCTTCTGTCCCCATTGGCTATGGATTTTATAAGGTCGTCAAC
>BTQV01000168.1:0-3142 GCA_036986055.1 Thermodesulfobacteriota bacterium | reverse complement strand
TTTCTGCTAAATTTGGCCTATGGGATTAAAAGTCGTATTCGTCGCTTCAGAGGCCACGCCTCTGGCAAAGACCGGCGGGCTTGGCGATGTGGCTGGTGCCCTTCCAGCCGCCCTCAAGGCACTCGGCTGCGAGGTCTTTACATTCCTCCCCTATTACAGGGAAGTCGACTTGAGGGGGATAGAGACAGAGCCCACTGGTGTCACGGTGGAGATCCCCATCGGGGTAAGGGTGGTAAGCGCGGAGCTCTACAGGGCGCTATCCACGGAGGTTACGACCTATCTTCTTAAGCGGGACGAATTCTACGACAGGACCTATATTTACGGCACCCCCGAAGGGGGGTACTTCGACAACCTGGAGCGCTACGGTTTTTTCTCAAGGGGGGTTCTTGAGGCAATAAAGGCCTTGAAGATAAGACCCGACATAATACACTCCAATGACTGGCAGACGGGCCTTGTGCCGGCCTATCTCAAGGATGTTTATAAAAAAGACAAGACCTTTGTAAGGACGGCCTCTGTCTTCACCATCCACAATACGGCTTACCAGGGCACCTTTCAGGCGGAACTTTACGGTCTCCTGGGCCTCGCCCCCGGCCTCTTTACCCACGACGGCCTTGAGTTCTGGGGCAAGATAAACCTGCTAAAGGCGGGCGTGGCCTTCTCCGATATTATCACCACCGTAAGCCCGGGCTACAGCGTTGAAATTCAGACCCCCGAGTTCGGCTGCGGCCTCGAAGGGCTCTTAAAAAAGAGGAGCGCCGAACTCTTCGGCGTGCTTAACGGCGCCGATTACAAGGAATGGGACCCGGGCTCCGACCCGCTCATACCTGCCAACTTCAGTGTCGACGACATGTCGGGCAAGACGGTTTGCAGGAGGGAGCTCTTGAAGACCTTCGGGCTGAAGCCAGGGATCTCTACGCCTGTAATAGGCATGATATCGAGGTTAGCCGAGCAAAAAGGCTATGACATCCTCGCCGAGGCCTTGCCGGCGCTTATGAAACTCGACCTTGCGCTTGTAATTCTCGGCAGCGGAGAAAAAAAGTATGAGGAATTGCTAAAAACCCTCGCCGCGAAATACCCGAAAAAACTCGCCGTAAAGGTGGCCTTTGACAACAGGCTCGCCCACCTCGTGGAGGCGGGAAGCGACGTCTTCCTAATGCCGTCAAAATACGAGCCCTGCGGCCTTAACCAGATATACAGCCTGCGATACGGCACCGTCCCCGTTGTAAGGGCTACAGGCGGGCTCGATGACACGGTGAGGGGGTACCCCTCGGCACGTGCCACGGGTTTCAAGTTCAAGGACTATTCGGCCCCGGCCCTTGTTGAGAAGGTAAAGGAGGCGCTCGACCTCTACCGGGACAAAAAGAAGTGGAAGGCCCTCAGGGAAAAGGCCATGACCGAGGACTTTTCATGGGAGAGGTCGGCGCGTAAATACATCGGGCTTTACAGGGGAGCGCTCAAAAAGGCGCGTAGGGAGAAAAAACCCCTCCCCAAAGGCGTAAAAAGGCGCTGACCCCGTGCCTTGCCCATGCCTTGCCCATGCCCTGGATGATAATACGGATTTTTAACCCGTCCCGCCAGAGGTCCTCTTGAATACGCCTAAAACTTAACCACCCCTGCCTCTAAAAGTCGCAGACACTCGGGTGTTACGGCGGTAAAAGGGCTTTACGGTTTATTACCCAAGTGTGCTCGGGACAGTAATAAAAGGTGAAAAAGAGGGAGATGGACGTATGAGGAAAAGATGGCATTAAATTTGCTGTGTATAACTACGTTATGCTGAGAATCGCCGTAATAGACGACAACGCCTCCGTAAGGGAGGTCATCAAGGGGTTCATAGAGGAATGCGGTTTCGTTGTCGCCGGGGAAGGGGCCGACGGAAGCGAGGCCGTTACGCTGTGCAAGACCGAAAGACCCGACCTCGTAATCATGGACGTCTCAATGCCCGTCAAGGACGGCATTGACGCGGCCCTTGAGATAAACGAGGAGTGTCCGACCCCTGTCATAATCCTTACGGCGAGGGGCGATTACGCGACAGTAAAGAGGGCTCGTGAAGCCGGGGTCATGGCCTACCTTATGAAACCCGTAAGGTTCGAGGACTTTCTGCCGGCCGTTGAGTTGTCGGCGGCGCGCTTCAAGGAGTTCAGTGAACTGAGAAAAGAGAACAGGACCCTCAAAGAGACCCTTGAGGCGAGAAAGGTCATAGAGAAGGCCAAGGGGCTCGTCATGGAAAGAGAAAAGGTGACGGAGAACGAGGCCTTCTGCCGCATCCGGAGACTCAGCATGGACAGACGCCGGACCATGAAAGACGTCGCCGCTGAGATTATACGTTCCATGGAAGAGGGGCGATTTCAGGATAAAAAATCTTAAGGGGTGTAGGGTGAAGAAAAAAATACTTATTATCCAGCACGTGGAGAGCGAAGGGCCCGGCATAATAGGAACGGCTATAGCCGCGGCAGGGTTCGACATGGAGTACGTGAGGTTATATCTGGGCGAAAGAGTGCCTCAGAGGGCCGACGGCTTTTCGGCGGTTATAGCCATGGGAGGCCCCATGGGCGTATACGAGGAGAAGAAGCACCCCTTTATAAAGTACGAATTAAGGCTCATGGAGGACGCCTTTAAGGCGGACCTGCCGGTAATGGGCATCTGCCTCGGCGCCCAGATGTTGGCGAGGGCGGCCGGCGCGCCCGTATACAAGGGGAGAATAAAGGAGATAGGCTTTTACAAGGTACGCCTCACAGGCCACGGCGTGAGCGACCCGCTCCTAACCGGTCTCCCGCCGGAGTTTACGGTATTTCAGTGGCACGGCGATACCTTTGACATACCTCCAAATTCCGTCAACCTCGCATCATCAGACGCCTTCCCCCACCAGTTAATACGCGTCGGGAGAAGGTCTTACGGCTTTCAGTTCCATTTCGAGGTAACCCTCGATATGGTAAAGGAGTTTTTGCAGGTGAACAGTGAGGAGCTTGCCGGGGTCAGGGACGCCGCGTCCCCGGAAATGATCCTCCGTGACGCCGAGGTTCACCTCGCTACGATTCAGGGGTACGGCTCCACCATAGTAAAGAGGTTCCTTCGCGGCCTCGGGTGAAGCCGGGCACCCCGTCTCTGGCCGATTAAAAGGCAGGGGCTGATTAAAAATTAAGCA
>BTQV01000167.1:0-3149 GCA_036986055.1 Thermodesulfobacteriota bacterium | reverse complement strand
AAAATTATGGACTTCGGGGCCTTTGTGGAGATATTCCCCGGCACCGACGGCCTCGTACATGTATCCGAGCTCGCCGACGAGAGGGTGGCCAAGGTTACGGACATCCTGAAAGAGGGCGACGAGGTCCCGGTAAAGGTCTTGAGCGTTGACAGGTCCGGCAAGATAAGGCTTTCGAGAAAGGCGGCGCTCAAGGAGCAGGCCGAACAGTCGTAGAACGATGAGGGCTTGAAGGCGGTTCTCTGAAGGTTTGCAAAAACCTTCAGAGAGTCCCGCCGGTTTCTCCCGTCCATGAGGGCGGTAGGTTTTTAAGGAAAATCCATTCGAATAAACTTCTTTTTCACCACATCCTGCTATCCCGGCGAAAGGTATGTCCCGTATATTAAAGACCTCTCTTAAGAGCGGCATAAAGGTAATTACCGAAGAGATGAGCGAGTCTGAGTCCTCGTCCATCGGCGTGTGGGTGAAGACCGGTTCGAGGGACGAGGACCCGGAGTTTAACGGCGCCTCTCATTTCATCGAGCATATGCTCTTCAAGGGCACGGCCACGAGGAGCGCTCACGACATATCCAAGGAGATAGAGTCGGTGGGCGGCGTGCTGAACGCCTTTACGAGCCGCGAGTATACCTGCTTTTACGCCAAGGTCTTGAACAGGGACATCCCCAGGGCCGTGGACATCCTCTCGGACATCCTCCTCAATTCAAAGTTCGACAGAAGGGAGCTCGTTAAGGAGAGGAAGGTCATCATGCAGGAGATAAAGATGGTGGAGGACACGCCCGACGACCTCATCCACGACCTCTTCGCCGAGAAGTTTTACAAGGCCCACCCCCTGGGGCGCCCAATTCTCGGCACCATGGAGACCATTTCCTCTCTGGACAGGCCGCGCCTGGTCGATTATTTCAAAAAGAAATACGTCAGTGAGAGCATCTTTATCACCGCCGCCGGCGGGGTCAGGCACTCGAGCCTCGTTAAACTCCTGAGGTCCACCTTCGGCAAGGTCGAAAAGAGCGGAGGCGGAGAAGCCGTCGAAAAACCCGAGGCATCGGCCGGTGCGTGCCTCGTGGAAAAGGACCTGGGTCAGGTACATATCTGTATCGGGGTCCCGGTGCCGCCACAATCAGACCCCGGCCGTTACAGGACCTATCTGCTCAATACCATACTCGGCGCGGGGATGAGTTCAAGGCTCTTTCAGAAGATAAGAGAGAAGAGGGGCCTTGTATACTCCGTTTACTCGTACTTGAGCCTCTTTAGGGACACTGGCGCGTTGACGGTCTATGCCGGCACCACGGAGGAGAA
Source organism: Thermodesulfobacteriota bacterium (assembly GCA_036986055.1). Classification (GTDB taxonomy): domain Bacteria; phylum Desulfobacterota; class GWC2-55-46; order GWC2-55-46; family JADFVP01; genus BTQV01. Next base: position 1,856 of record BTQV01000167.1, on the reverse strand, counting down.
TTTTTCAAAGGTGGTAAAGCTGATCCTCGGCGAGTTCCGGAACATCGGTAAGGATATAACGGCCTCGGAGCTTAAGGACGCTAAATCCCACTTGAAGGGCTCCATGCTCCTGGGGCTTGAGGCCTCGGACAACAGGATGGCGAAACTCGCCAAGGACGAGATATATTTCAAGGAAGTGGTCCCCGTAAAGGAGATGGTAAAGGGGATAGACAGGGTAAGGACAAGGGACCTGAAGTTCACGGCCTCAAAGTTTCTGGTGCCTGAAAAGGCCGCTCTCGTGGCCATGGGCAAGGTCGGCTCCGCGCGGCTTCCCGCCTTCCTCAAGAAGACGGTTTAAGGTCTTCTGACGGAGGTTCCGCTTTTTGTTGCATGATTTTCTTTTATATATTAAAATGTTACTGAACGGTGCCTTATGAGAATACTTGTTATTGAGGACGAAAAAAAGGTCGCATCCTTCATTAAGCGTGGGCTTGAGCAGGAGAGTTACGCCGTGGACATCGTCTATGACGGCGTTGAGGGGCAGCACTTTGCCGAGGTGAACGAGTACGACGCCATAATACTGGACATAATGCTCCCCAAGAAGAGCGGCATCGAGGTCTTGAGGGAACTGAAGTCCAAGGGGGTGGAGACCCCTGTAATTCTCCTTACGGCGAGAGATTCAGTCGAAGACAGGGTCAAGGGGCTTAACGTAGGCGCAGATGATTACCTGACAAAACCCTTCGCCTTCGAGGAGTTGCTCGCCCGGCTCCGCGTCCTCATGAGAAGAGGTGGGTACGGCATGCCGGTCTTGAAGTGCTCTGACCTGAGCCTGGACCCGGCCACGAGAAAGGCCAAAAGGGGTGACAGGGAGGTGGAGCTCACGGTAAAGGAGTACGCACTCCTTGAGTATCTCCTCAGGAACCCCAACAGGGTCCTGACGAGGACCCTTATAGCCGAGCACGTCTGGGACCAGTCCTTTGACAGCGAGACCAACGTCGTGGACGTCTACATAAACCACTTGAGAAGCAAGATTGACAGGGACGCCTCCAAGAAGCTCATCCATACGGTCCGGGGCGTGGGGTATGTCCTGAAGGAAGAATAAGTTTTTTTGCCTGGCCCGCCGGGCCTGTACTCCTTGGGCCGGTTTTTTTCGTGCCGCCCCTTTCCCTCCGCCGCCAGTTATCCCCCAGTTGCCAGTTTCCCCCAAGTGCCTTTTTTCACAGCAGCACCTTTTACGTTTTCGGCCCTTCCCCCGCCGCACCCGTTACTCATGTGACTTTTCCCAATCTCATCTTATTATTAGAAAAAATGTGATTTTTTTCGTTCCCAATCCTCACGCGCGCCTGTCAGCAACTGGTCCGGTAACGGGGCGGGCAAGACCGGGGCGAAGTGGACTTTGCGGGCTTTTTTTGGTAACCTTAAAGGTACGGATAAATTTTTTGTCTTTAAAAAAAACCTCATGGGCTTCCTCAAAGGGGTTTTTATGGCCTGTTACGCGGGTGGGTTTTAATATATGCTTTCAAGTATCGTAAAAGAAGAGCTTAAGAGGATCGTCGGCATGGAGAACGCCTCTTTTTCAAAGGAGGACCTCATCTGCTACTCCTACGACGCCACCAACACCCTCTATTCGCCTGAGGCCGTGGTCTTCCCGCGCACCGCTGAAGAAATTTCCCTCATAATGAAGATGGCGAATGCCGAGAATTTTTGCGTCATACCAAGGGGCGCCGGCACGGGTTTTACCGGCGGGAGCGTGCCCGTATCAGGGGGCGTTGTCCTCTCCCTTGAGAGGATGACCTCCATACTGGAGATAGACGACGAGAACCTTACGGCCACGGTGGAGCCGGGCGTCAATGGCTGGGAGTTCGGCCAGGAGGCGG
>BTQV01000166.1:0-3151 GCA_036986055.1 Thermodesulfobacteriota bacterium | reverse complement strand
TGCCCGCCCTTTCAAGCTTTTTGTTATAGGCGTCAACGGCCTCCATCTGCCTTAAGACCCTCTTTTCGTCGAGGCCGTGGGCTATGCCGACGGCCCGTGAATGGTCTGTTATGGCCAGGTACTCGTAGCCCCGCTCCATCGCCTCCCTTGCCATCTCCTCAAGTGTATCCGCACCATCGCTCTCGTTGGTATGTACGTGGAGGTCCCCTCTAATGTCAGAGACCTCAATCTGGTCCGGGAGGCCGCCCCTCTCAGCCGCCTCAATCTCCCCGCGCATCTCACGCAGTTCAGGCGGTATCCACGGTAGCCCCACCGCCCTGTAGACGTCTTCTTCTTTCTCGCCGCCGATGCGCCTCTCTTTACCGTTTTTTTCCTCGAAGACGCCGTACTCGCTGATTTTGAGCCCCATCCTTTTGGCCCTGTCGCGTAGCGCGATATTATGGGCCTTTGAGCCGGTAAAATACTGGAGCGCCGCGCCGAAGGACTTTTTCTCCAACACACGGAGGTCCACCTGAAGCCCGGCCTTTAAGATAACAGTGGACTTGGTCCCGCCCTTTGAGACGATTTCCTTCACTTCAGGATGGCTCACAAAGGCGTCCATCACGGGCAGGGGGTCGGCCGAGACGGCCAGTATATCGAGGTCTCCCACCGACTCCCTCCACCGCCTCAGACTTCCCGCCGCCGTAACCTCTGAGGCAGTGGTGGTCTTTTTAAGATATTCAATAAGGCTCACGGCATAGGGCCAGGCCACAGAAAGGTTGAACCTCCCCGAAAAGGACCTGAATTCCTTTATGGCCCTTAATATCTTCTGTTCCGATTTCTCGCCCATGCCCGGAAGGCCGTGGAGTTTATGGGCCTTAACCGCCCTCTCCAGCTGGTCTACGGAACCGATATTAAGTTTTCCGTAGAAGAGGGCGGCCTTTTTCGGGCCCACGCCGTTCAATTTAAGTATGTCGAGTATGCCCGGCGGGAACTCCCTCAGTATCTCGTCATGGAACCTGCAGCGGCCGGTAGTGAGCAACTCTATTATCTTTTCCCTTATGGACTCGCCTATGCCCGGTATCCCCTCGAGGTTCTCCGCGCCCTTGTCAAGGAGCGTCTTGAAACTCTCGGGATACCCCTCTACCACAACCGCCGCGTTTCTGTAGGAGCGTACGCGGAAGGGGTTTTCCCCCTTTATCTCAAGGAGGTCCGCTATCTCGTTGAAGACGGCGGACAACTCTGCGTTTTCCATGATAATCTCCTGATTTTTTTTATTCCTGAGCAGGGACCGGCCAACGTACAAAAATCCGGATTTTACTTTTTATATTTATATTATATAATACGCAGGCCCCAAGTGCATGGCCTTTTGCAAATAAAAAACGGGACTGATGACATGAAAGAAAACCCCATAGGGGTATTTGACTCAGGCATTGGCGGGTTGACGGTCTTGAAGGAGATCGTCAGGGCCCTGCCCGGAGAGGATACGGTATATCTCGGAGACACGGCGCGCGTTCCATACGGCACCAAGTCAAGGGAGACGGTGGCAAGGTACGCTACAGAGGACGCCGGGTTCCTGAGAGGACATAACGTAAAGATAGTCGTTGCCGCCTGCAACACGGCGAGCGCCTTCGGCGTCGATGAACTCAGAAAAAACCTCTCTGTGCCTGTAACGGGCGTCATAACCCCGGGCGCAGAGGCCGCGGCGGCTGTTACGAAGTCGGGGAAAGTCGGCGTAATAGGGACCGAAGGGACCATAAGGAGCAAGGCCTACTCAAAGGCGTTAAAGGCCATCGACGCGGGTATTCAAGTCTTTGAGGCCGCCTGCCCGCTCTTTGTCCCGCTTGTTGAAGAGGGTCTCCTTGACGACCCCATAACAGACCTTGCCGTATCGCGCTACCTCGGGGGGTTGAAGGCAGAGGGTGTGGACACGCTTGTGCTGGGTTGCACACATTACCCTCTCCTTAAGGGGGCGATTAAAAAATTCATGGGCCCGTCTACGGCCCTTATCGACTCGGCCGAGGCAACGGCGTCAGAGGTCCTGCGAATCCTTTCTGAAAAAGACCTCTGCCGCAAAGACTCACAAAACCCCTCGCACAAATTTTTCGTCACCGACTCGCCTGAGAGGTTCGCTCAGGTGGGAAGGGCCTTCTTCGGAGACCGCCTCGACTCTCCGGAGACGGTGCGCCTCGGGTGTGCATAGACTATGGCGGTAAAAAAGAGGAAGAAGCCCGTAAGGTCGGGCAAGGCCGCTAAAAAAAGAGGCGGCAAGAAGGGTAAGAGGAAAAGCCCGCTCAAAACATTTTTTTTCTTTACGGCCCTGGCCTTTATATTTTTTGTCGTGGTCTTTATGTTTATGGGCAGGAAAGAGGAGAGCAAACCTATACCCGCCTCCCCTCAAAAGACCGTCTACAAATCGGTCCGGATTTTTTCCGTAAGTACAGACGGCAAGCACTTAAAGGGTGCGAAGATAAAGATAGCCAAAGGGACAATAGATATGGAGGTTAAAGAGGCCCTTGGCCGGCTTATAAAGAAACGCGAAAAAAGCGCCATACCGCCGGGCACAAGGCTCCTTGGCGTTAGGATAAGAGGCAACACCGCCTACGTCGACTTGAGCGTGGAGGTGCAGAAAAACCACGGCGGCGGCACAATGGGGGAACTCCTTACCATATACTCCATTGTGGATACGGTAACGCTCAACTTCCCCGCGGTAAAAAACGTGCAAATTCTCATTGAAGGTAAAACAAAAAAAACCCTCAAGGGGCACATAGACATAAGTTATCCCATCAGGTCGAACAGAAAGATAATAAAAGGATAATATAATGGCCCGAAAGAGATTCAGGACTGAAAAGGACACGTTGGGCGTTAAACCGGTCCCCGCCAAAGCTTACTACGGCGTTCAGACAGTGCGGGCGTCGGAAAACTTCGACATAAGCGGCATAAGGCCCAAACCCGTCTTCATAACCTCCACGGCCATGGTCAAAAAGGCCGCCGCCGCGGTAAACACCTCCCTTTCTCTCCTCGACAAAAAAAGGGGAAGGGCCATTATGAGGGCGGCCGACGAGGTCATCTCCGGCAAACTCCACGACCAGTTCATCGTCGACGCATACCAGGCAGGGGCCGGCACGTCCCACAACATGAACGCCAACGAGGTGATAGCCAACAGGGCCAT
>BTQV01000165.1:0-3157 GCA_036986055.1 Thermodesulfobacteriota bacterium | reverse complement strand
CTCAAGGCATACCATCTTCAGGACATAATCCGTTATCTGAGAGAGATCCCCAGAAGCCGCCTCTTGCCGGCCCTCGTACTTACCCTTATCAACTATCTTGTAATGACCGGATACGACACGCTGGCTCTACGTTATATCCGTCATCCTCTGTCTTACGGCAAGGTCGCTATGGCTTCCTTTATCAGCTATGCCTTCAGCAACAATATTGGATTGTCCATGCTCGCCGGGGCTTCCGTGCGTTTTCGCCTTTACTCGGTCTGGGGGCTCTCGACTCTTGAGATAACGCAGGTGGTAGTCTTTTGCGCTCTCACCGTGTGGCTGGGGTTTTTTACCCTTGGAGGCATTGTCTTTATTCTTGAACCCATGGCGCTGCCCGCGTCGCTTCACCTTCCCTTCTCCTCCGTACGTCCCCTCGGTGTTTTTCTGCTTCTAACAGTGACAGGGTTTTTCTCCTGGTCTCTTTTGCGAAAGAGGCCTTTCAGGTTCAGGCAGCGGGAATTTTTCCTTCCATCCCCCGGCATACTCTCCACACAGGTAGGTATCGCCGTCATCGATTGGACGTTGGCGGGAAGCGTTCTTTACGCGTTGATGCCTCCTTTGCCGAATTTATCCTTCACAGGATTTCTCGGTATTTATATGCTGGCCCAACTGGCCGGTTTGTTAAGCCAGGTGCCGGGGGGTCTCGGCGTCTTCGAGACGGTGGCCATGCTGCTTTTCTCCTCCTATATGCCGGCGCCGAAGATCATCAGCATACTCCTGGTTTACAGGGCCATATACTACATACTTCCCCTTGGGATAGCGACGGTGCTCCTTGGGACAGACGAGTTGCTTGTCAAAAAAAAGAGGGTCGAACGGTTCGCCAGGCTTTTCGGCCAATGGGCGTCGGGCGTGCTGCCCAATATCATAAGTTTTACCATGTTCATAGGAGGGGCGATACTGATCTTCTCCGGCGTCACCCCGGCGGTAGGCTGGCGTTTAACATGGCTTGAGGAGATCTTTCCCCTTCCAGTTGTAGAAATCTCCCATTTTCTCGGATCCATTACCGGAGTTGGATTACTGCTGCTGGCGCGCGGCCTGCAACGCAGACTCGACAGCGCTTATATCCTGACCGTAGCATTACTCATCGGCGGGACGGTCTTTTCCATGCTCAAGGGGCTCGATTATGAAGAAACAATAGTCCTGCTGATAATGCTCGCCGTGATCCTGCCATGCCGCCGTCAATTTTACAGAAAAGCCGCATTGCTTGGCGAGCGTTTCACCGCGCCGTGGATTGTCTCCATAATCATTGTCCTCGTCACTTCCATCTGGCTTGGGATATTTTCGTATAAGCATGTCGAATACTCAAACGACCTATGGTGGAGCTTTGCCTTCTCCGACGACACGCCGCGGTTTCTTCGAGCCACTGTGGGGGCGGTGATTTTCGCCCTCTTTTTCGCCTTTATAAGGCTCGTCCGTCCCGTCGCCCTGAAGCACTCGCCCCCGGGACGGGAGGACCTTGAGACGGCCGCCTCCATCGTAAAAAAGTCGCCAAAGACCTATGCCCACCTCGCCCTTCTCGGCGACAAATCCTTCCTCTTTAATAAGAAAAAAAATGCCTTCATCATGTACGGCATTGAAGGGCGGAGCTGGATAGCCATGGGAGACCCCGTGGGGCCGGAGGATGAATGGACGGAACTTGTCTGGCAGTTCAACGAACTTTGTGACCTCTACGGCGGATGGACGATCTTTTACGAGATAGAGAAACAGAACCTTCACCTGTACCTTGACCTCGGTCTTACCCTCCTGAAAATCGGAGAGGAGGCGCTGATACCGCTTAATGAGTTTACGCTCGAAGGCGGCGGGCGAAAGGGACTGCGCCAGAACATGAGAAGGCTTGAAAGGGAGGGTTGCAGTTTTGAGATGGTCCCATCTGAAAGGGTCCCGGCCCTTTTGCCAGAGCTGAAAGTTGTCTCAGACGGCTGGCTGTCAGAGAAGAACACCAGGGAAAAAGGTTTTTCCATTGGTTTTTTTGAGCCTGAATATTTAAAGCGCTACCAAGCGGGCATCGTCAGAAGGGACGGTCAAATTATAGCCTTCACCAATATCTTGCAGGGCGCCGAAAAAGAAGAGCTCTCCGTTGACCTGATGCGTTATCTACCGGAGGCGCCAAAAGGCGTCATGGATTATCTTTTTATTGAGATAATGTTGTGGGGGAAACTTGAGGGTTACCGCTGGTTCAATCTGGGCATGGCCCCCCTTTCCGGGCTTGAGGCCCGCACCCTCGCCCCGCTCTGGAACAGGTTCGGCGCATTTGTCTTCCACCACGGGGAGCGCTTCTATAACTTCGAGGGCCTGCGTCAATACAAGGAGAAGTTCGGGCCGGTATGGGAGCCGAAATACCTCGCCTCACCCGGCGGCCTGACGATACCGCGCATCTTCACGAATCTTTCGGCCATGATATCAAGAGGCATAAAAGGGATCATTGCCAAATGAGAGACCAGAAAATCCAGGGAATAATTCCCCGGGCACCACAGTTGATTGCAAAAAAATCATAAACGCCTCTCAAACAGAGACGGCTACTCCATATCCTTTTCTTTTTTCTCCTCCTCCTCATCCACGTTGCAGTGTGAGTGGGGTTTCATCTTCATGGCGTCCAGCTCGTTCTCGTCGGTGTAATGTATCCAGCCCCTCTTCATCCTCTGCAAGTAACTGTCGTCAAGAACGAACCCGGACTTGACCATCCACTTTTCTATGGCTTCCTCACAACACTCGAGGACGTCATACTCCACGTAGATATCCATCTTTTTAGGGTATACCCTCACGTTGGTTACTCCGTGAACCTTTTTTATCAAATCCTCCCACTCAACGGGGCTGCCGCCAGGGCCTTCCTTGATCTTGATGTGGTGGTGTATTATATCAGGCATATTGCCACCTCCCCTCAACTGTTTTGTTGTACGATTGAATATCCATAATCGCCGGAACCCTGTTTTTTTAAGCGGCCTCTTAATGAGGTAAATCCCTTTAAATTATTTTTTTCTGAGGCCGAGGATATATTGTCTCGCCGCAATCGCCGCCTTCGCGCCCTCGCCCGAGGCTATGATGATCCTCTTGCCAAAGGCGCTTGTGACGTCACCGGCGGCGAATATGCCTGGAAATGTAGTGGAACAATCAGGGTTTA
>BTQV01000164.1:0-3163 GCA_036986055.1 Thermodesulfobacteriota bacterium | reverse complement strand
ATTCCTACATGGGCCGGCCCCGTTGGGGCAGGAGGTTCTGTAACTACGCGGAGCCGGCCGCGTACATGGAAAAGGTCGAGTCCCGGGGCCACGGGGTGCGTGAGAGTGAGGTTCTCGAAAGGCCTGACGCCATGGCCGAGGCCGTTATGCTGGGGCTCAGGATGCTCGGCCGCGGCATTGCGGGCAGGGGGTTCAGGGCTCGTTTCGGGGCCGAACTCTGGGAGGGTCTTTACAAAAAGTCCACGATCCTGGCTCAAGGGGGGCTTGTGCGCCTCTCAGGCGACAGGGTGGTGCTCGCCGAGGCGGGGCTTTTTGTCTCAAACGAGGTAATGGTTAATCTCCTGCCCTGAAGGGGCGGCCTTTAATGGCCACAGCGGACTCTGCCCTGTATCCCGTATGGCGCGCAACGTTTTGTTTTTTAATTGGTTTTTATGCTCTTGACAACGGACTGAGCCGTTGGTATCTTGTTTAGTGGCCGTTTTTTTTATTGTTTTTTTATTCTCTAAAAGACCCTCAGGGGCAAATAACTTGGTTAAAAGAGATACGGATTTTTCATCGGAGAGGTACAAGTTGATACTCGGCGCCGTGGTGAAGGATTATATCAGGCGCGCTGAGCCTGTGGGTTCAAGGGCCATAGCCGTAAATTACGACCTCGGGCTCAGTTCCGCCACGGTAAGGAGCGTCATGGCCGAACTTGAAGGGGGCGGGTTTTTGTCTCAGCCCCACACCTCCGCCGGAAGGATACCCACGGAAAAGGGCTTCCGACTCTATGTGGACACGCTCCTTGAACTGCGTGAGCCCGGTGAGGCCGATAAGAGGCTTTTAAGGGGCTGCCTTGAGAGGTTTTTCGAAGGGGAGAACCTTCTTTCTGAGACGACGCGGCTTCTTTCCACCATTACGTCCTGTACGGGGCTTGCCTTTGTTCTCAGGAAGGAGAACTTCGTCCTGAGGCAGGTAAAACTCATGGATATGGACGCCTCTTCCGTTGTGCTCGTCCTTGTATCGAGCCTCGGGAAGTTGAAGACCCGGCTTGTCCACATAGGCAGGGACGCCGGGGGGCTCGATTTTGAAAGGATATCCAATTACCTTAGTTCCATTGGCCGGGGGCTAACGGTAAAGGAGTTGAGGGCCAGGATAGTAACTGAGATGTCCAAGGAGAAAAACCGCTACGACGAGCTCCTCTCAAAGGCCCTGAAACTCGGAGACCTGGCTCTGAGCAACTACTCCCCTTCGGAGGACAACACACTTTACGTTGAGGGCAAGGTGAATATGCTCGATTATCCGGAGTTCAGGGACGACTTCGACAAGATGAAAAAACTCTTCGGCGCTTTTGAGGAAAAGAGTATGCTCGTAAAGATACTGGACAGGAGCATGGACGAGGACGACACGCATATATATCTTGGTTCCGAGAGCAGCATCGAGGGGTTCGAGGGTATGAGTTTCGTGACCACACCCTACGGCAGGAACAATCACATGTCCGGCACGCTCGGCGTTATCGGGCCCATGAGAATGGACTATTCAAGGATAGTGCCGCTCGTCTCTTATACGGCGGGGCTTCTGGAGAAGATTTTTTAACCGCCCGCCCCGTCCCTTGTTTTCCATGGTTCAGGTTTGCTTGTTCAAAAATTTTTCGTATAAATATTTTAAAAAACATTTTGGCGAGGGTGAGTATTATGACAGAAAAAAACAAAGAAGAGAGGCTTCGCGTCGAGGCCGAAGAGGAGCAGGCGCCACGGGGTGAAGAGCAGTGCTGTGACGCCATGGAAGAAGTTACCGGGGAAAAGATAAAAAGGCTCGAAGAAGAGATAGAAGAGTTGAAAAGGGTGACGCAGGAGAACTACGACAAGTTCCTGAGGGCCTGCGCCGACCTCGAGAATTCGAAGAAGAGATTGACGAGGGAGAAGGAAGAGGGTATGAAATACGCCGTCGAGGGCGTTATCTTGGAGATGCTTCCCGTTATAGACAACCTTGAGCGGGCCCTTGAGCACGTTTCAGCCGGGCAAGACAATCAAAAGTCCCTCGTCGAGGGCGTAAAACTGACCATAGACCAGATGAAGAGCGCCCTTGAAAAGTTCGGCGTCAAGGAGATAAAGGCCGTTGGCGAGGTATTCGACCCGGCGTTGCATCATGCCATTACGCATGAAGAGAGCAGCGACGTCCCTGCCGGGGTAGTATTAAAGGAATTTCAGAAGGGGTATTTTCTCAAGGATAAACTCCTGAGACCCTCGCTTGTTTCAGTGACAAAAAGCCCTGATGACGAGAATAAAGACGGAGAGGGGGGACAGGGGTAAAGCATGAGTGAAAAGGACTATTACAGGGTACTCGGCGTGGAAAGGGGGGCCACTGAAGACGAAATAAAGAAGGCCTTCAGGAGGCTCGCCCTCAAACACCACCCCGACCAGCAGGGCGGCGACACCGGGAGCGATGAGAAGTTCAAGGAGATAAACGAGGCCTATGAGGTATTGAAGGACCCGGCCAAAAGGGCGCAGTACGACCGTTTCGGCTACGCGGGCGTAGGCGCCGGATACAGGGACTCTGGTTTCGGGTCGGACTTTCAGGACCTTTTCAGCGAGGTATTCTCTGACTTTTTTGGCGGCGCCAGGCGTCCCACGGCGATACGCGGCGCCGACTTGAGATACGACCTCGAACTTACCTTTGAAGAGGCTGCCTTCGGCACGGAGAAGAAGTTAAACATACCGAGGACCCAAGCATGCTCCGTATGTAGCGGCAGCGGGGCGAGGCCCGGCACCGGCCCCACAAAATGTTCGACCTGCGGCGGCGCCGGACAGGTAAACTTCCGTCAGGGCTTTTTGAGCATATCAAAGACCTGTTCCAATTGCGGAGGCTCGGGCGCTGTAATCAAGAGCCCGTGCACGGAGTGCATGGGCACGGGCAAGAGGCGGGTCAAGGGCGAAATCTCGGTAAAGGTGCCGCCGGGTGTGGATTCTGGCTCAAGGCTCAGGCTCGTTGGAGAGGGAGAGCAGGGCGAGAGGGGAGGCCCGCCGGGAGACCTCTATATAGTCGTTAACGTAAAACCCCACCCCGTCTTTAAGAGGGAGCACGAAAACATTATCTGTGAGGTCCCTGTGAGTTTCCCGCAGGCGGCCCTGGGCGCGGAGATAGAGGTCCCCACCCTCGAGGGGGCCGCAAAACTCAAGATACC
>BTQV01000163.1:0-3185 GCA_036986055.1 Thermodesulfobacteriota bacterium | reverse complement strand
AACCTCACGGCCTCGCTTGAGTGGTCTTCAAGGACGTCCCTGATGTTCAAGATATTGCCCAGTGATTTGCTCATCTTGGTCTTATCTATATTGACGAAGCCGTTGTGGAGCCAGTACCTGACAAAGGGTTTTTTACCGGTGGCCGCCTCGCTCTGGGCTATCTCGTTCTCATGGTGGGGAAATATCAGGTCCTTCCCGCCGCCGTGTATGTCTATGGTGTCGCCGAGGTGCTCCATGCACATGGCCGAGCATTCTATGTGCCAGCCGGGCCGGCCTCTTCCCCAGGGGCTGTCCCACGAGGGCTCTCCGGGCTTGCTCTTTTTCCAGAGGGCGAAGTCCAGCGGGTCCTTCTTCCTCTCGTCCACCCCGACCCTCGCGCCTGATTCGAGTTCGTCTATCTTCTTGCCCGAGAGTTTGCCGTAGTCCTCGAAGCGGCGCACCTCGAAATAGACGTCGCCGTCCAGCGGATAAGCAAAGCCCTTTTTTACGAGCGTGCCCGTCACCTCTATAATCTTGCCCATGGTCCCGGTGGCCCTGGGCCTCAAGTCCGGGACCTTTACGCCGAGTGCCGCCATGTCCTCGTCGAATTTTATTATATTATCCTCGGCGAGTTCTTTGGGCGGGACGCCGAGTTCAGCGGCCCTCGTTATAATCTTGTCGTCAACGTCCGTGTAGTTCCTCGCGTAGGTTACGTCAAAACCCCTGTATTCAAGGTACCTGTAGATGACGTCGAAACAGACGGCGCTGCGGGCGTGGCCGATGTGGCTCAAGTCGTATACAGTCGGGCCGCAGACGTACATCCTTACCCTGCCTGCTTGTCCGGGGCGAAAGTCCTCTTTTTTTCTCGTAAGGGAATTGTAGACCTTGAGGGACATGGGTTCTTATCCTTTTATTTTGATGCCGGGTTTTTCCCTGTGGGGCAATATCAGCCGAGGGCCTTACTGAGCCTCTCTACCACCCGCTCTTTTCCGAGGAGCGTAAAGATTTTTACGAGTTCAATCCCAACGGTAGCCCCGGTGAGCGCCGAGCGGAGCGGCATAAAGAGGGTTTTGCCCTTTACGCCCGTTTTTTCTTTTACCCTCGTAACGGCCTCGTTATAGGTCTTTTCATCTGCCTCGTTTGACCTTTCCACCTCTTCGAGAAAGGTTTTTATTACCTCTTTCGCGTGAGGCTCTTTTAAAACCAAGGCCGCGTCCTGAGTGAGTGAAACCTCTCCGGTAAAGGGCGCGGCGAGGGCCTTTATATCCTTCAAGGTTTCGGCGTTTGCCCTTACGGCCTCGATGACCTTCCTTGAAAACTCCCTGTCAGGAAAGGATATGCCGGTAAGCCTCAATAGATCTTCAGTGTCGAGGGCCGCAATGGCCTTTTTGTTGAAAGACTTAAGCCTGTCAGAGTCGAATATTGAAGGGGACTTGGAGAGTTTTTCCGTGGTGAAGAGTTTTGCCATCTCCTCGAGCGTTAAAAAATCCTCGCCCGGAGACCAGCCGAGCCTCGCCGCCGCGTTCAGTACGGCGCCGGGCAAAAACCCTTCTTCTCTCAGCGCGTTGATGGAAGCCCCCTCGCGTCTTTTACCGAGAGGAGTCCTGTCCGGGCCCAGGACAAGGGGGACGTGGCAGTAAAGGGGTGGCCCAAGGCCCAGGGCCTCGCATAAAAGAATCTGCCGGGGCGTGTTGGAAAGGTGGTCGTCGCCCCTTATGACATGGGTTATCTCCATTAGCGAGTCGTCGACGGCCGCGGCGAAGTTGTATGAGGGCGTGCCGCCTGAAGAAATAATTATGAAATCGCCGAAGGCCGAAGTGTCGAATGAAAGTGGGCCGTGCACGAGGTCGGTGAATGTTATTTTTGCCTCGCCCACCCGGAACCTCAACGCCGGCTCGACCCCTTCGGGGACCTCCGTCCCCTCAAGGCCGATGCACCTGCCGTCATAGCGAGGCGGAAGCCCTTTTTCCATGCGTCTTTTGTTTAATTCCTCAAGGCGCTCCCGGCTGCAATAGCACCTGTAGGCAAGACCCTCGCTCAGAAGTCTTTCTGCGTAGTCCCTGTATATCCGGGTCCTCTCGGACTGCCTGTAAGGGCCTTTATCCCCGCCCTTTAGAGGGCCTTCGTCCCAGTCGAGGCCGAGCCACCGGAGGTCTTCCATGATTGAGGACTCGAATTGCGGCCTTGACCGTTTCCTGTCCGTATCCTCGATCCTGAGTACGAAGCTTCCGCCCGAGTGCCTCGCGAAGAGGAAGTTGAAGAGCGCCGTCCTCGCTCCACCCAAGTGGAGGGTACCCGTGGGGCTCGGTCCGAAGCGCGTCCTTACAGTCACTTCTTCTCCTCGATAAGCGCCACGGCATAGGCGGCTATGCCGGAGCCGCTCCCTGTGAACCCGAGCCCCTCTTCCGTCGTGGCCTTTACGTTTATATTGCCGGGCGCTGTGGCCAGGGCCGCGGCGATACGCTCTGTCATGTCCGCGATATGGTCCCTGAGACGCGGGGCCTCACAGACCACAGTGGAGTCAACGTTAACCACGTAAAAACCATTTTTATCGAGGAGCGCGGCCGTGTGTTTTAAGAGTTCAATGCTTGAAATGTCTTTATAGGCCGGGTCGGTGGGCGGGAAGTGTTTCCCGATGTCGCCGAGGGCCGCCGCCCCAATGAGGGCGTCGATTACGGCGTGGAGGAGGACGTCGGCGTCTGAATGGCCTTCGAGCCCCTTTTCGTAATCCACTTGGACGCCGCCGAGAATGAGCCTCCTGCCTGCGGCGAGCCTGTGTACGTCGTATCCGAAACCTATCCTCATAAGTTCTTTAAAATACAGCAACAACCCGTTATGTTCAAGTTTTTTTGTTTGAATGACAGGCAGGGGAGAGGGCGCTTCATAATAATTTCAGGGCTAAACCATACTATCTTGATTATAAAAAGGGTTTTGATGGACAGACACGTTCTCTGGCTCCAATAAAAGTTTTTTGTTTAAAAAGTCAAACCACCCGGCCTCTTGCCCATGACGGCTTCGGCTATGACGAGGTCTTCGGGGGTCGTTATCTTTATGTTCTCATTCGAGCCCGCAACCGTTGTGACCGTAACGCCCGACCTCTCCACGAGCGAGCATTCGTCGGTGCCCGTGAAGTTGTCGCGTGCCGCCTTTTCAAGGGCCTCGATGAGTATCGCCCTTTTGAACGCCTGTGGGGTCTGTACGGCCCT
>BTQV01000162.1:0-3187 GCA_036986055.1 Thermodesulfobacteriota bacterium | reverse complement strand
AAAGAATAAAAACATGAAAAGAACATATCAACCCAGCAGGAGAAAGAGACTCTCAACGCACGGTTTCCTCGAAAGGATGTCCACAAGAGGCGGAAGGGCTGTTATCAGGAGGAGAAGGGCCAAGGGAAGGAAGCGCCTGACGCCCCAGGTAAGTTCACCGAAATAAGTTGTGCCCAAGTCTTTAACTTCGAGCAATTCTTTTTCCCGTAAGGACAGGCTGAAAAAGCCGTCCGAGTTTTTCAGGGTACGTAAAAAAGGGAAACGCCTTTATACCGGGAATTTTACCGTCTTTATCCTCCCCAACGGCCTTGAGGCTAACAGGCTCGGGGTTTCCGTCGGAAGACGTACGGGCAACGCCGTAAAGAGAAACAGGATAAAGAGGCTCGTAAGGGAGTTTTTCAGGCTTAACACAAAAAATATCTCCCCCGGAAGACCCGTCGATTTAGTCATCTCCGCCAGGGAGCGTGCAGACGTCAAAGACCTTAACACGCTTACCAGGGAGCTCCTGAGGGTATTGAAAAAAACCGACGAAAAACCTCCGCGGACTAATATAAACGAGTCCGCTGGCGTTCAATGAACGCGGAAATAGCGAAACACCGGCCATGGTAAAAAGACCGCTAATGCTCTTGATTTTTTTATATAAAAGACTTGTCTCGCCCGTTCTTCCACGGAGTTGCAGGTTCTACCCCACTTGCTCGGAGTACGCCTACGGGGCGATATCCCACCACGGAGCGATCAAGGGCCTTTTTCTCTCTGCCAAAAGGCTCTTAAAGTGCCATCCCTTCAACCCCGGCGGCTTTGACCCCGTCCCCGCGTCTGAGGATGTCTACAAAAAAGACAAGGTAAAGGGGATAGTACTCTAATATGGACAGAAAGGCTATCATAGCCATAGTGCTCTCGGCGATATTCCTCTTCGCTTATCCCTATATTATAAAAAGGATTTACCCCCCGCAGCTACAGCCGGTGGAGACCACGGCCGTTGACAAGGGCCGCGTGGAAAAGGCCCCCTCCGGGGTGGTCACCGTGCCAGACTCCGGCGTTGCCGCCGAAAGGGAAAAGATTTCGGCCAGGGAGGAATTGACGGTTGTAGAGACCCCGCTTTACAGGGCCGTGCTTACGAACATCGGCGGGGCGATTAAAAAATGGGAACTCAAGAAGTACAGGGTCTCCATGGAAGAGGGTTCGCCCCATGTAAACCTTGTGGGCACGCTCAACGGTGAGTCCACCTTCCGGACGAGGCTCATTACGGGTTCGTCCTCGGAGACCGTTGTTTTCAAGCCCGCGCCAAACAAAAGGGTCGTTGTGTCAAAGGGAGAGACCCCCGAGGTTGTATTCAGGGGGGTTACGTCCAACGGCCTCAGTATTGAAAAGAGATACATATTCAACGGAGAAGACTACGACGTCGGCACGGAGTTGAGGATAAAGAACCTTGGCAAGAAACCCGTAGACGGCTTCGTTGAAACCGACCTCGCCGCGTGGTACAAGGCGAAGAAAAAGAAATCGAAGAAGTCTTATTTTCATACCGGGCCTCTTGTGAGGTCCGATAAGACGCTCCTGCGTATCAAGAAAAAGGAACCCCGCAAGTCCGGAAGCGGCAACATACTGTGGGTGGGGATCGAGAACAAATACTTTCTGACCGCCCTTGTCCCGGCCACCGATATACCAACCAACTGGTCAGGGGAGTTGGTCTCTCAGAGCCTTTCAAGGGCAAGGTCCCAGTTCGCCATAAAGCTCTCGCCAGGTGATACGGCCGTCTATAAATACAAGTCCTTCATGGGTCCGAAGAAATACGACCTTCTTCTCAAGGAGAAGAAGGGCCTCGTCGAGTCCATAGAGTTCGGGTTCTTCGCCCCCATGGCAAAGCCCATGCTCGTGGTCTTGAACTTTTTCCAACGCTACGTCGTCAACTACGGGTTGGCCGTAATACTCCTTACCGTACTCATAAAGATAATATTCTACCCCCTTACCAAGCACAGCCTTACGTCCATGCAGGGCATGAAGAAGATCCAGCCCCAGCTCGTGGCCATAAAGGAGAGGTACAAGAACGACAAGGAGAAGCTGAACAAGGAGATAATGGGCCTTTACAAGAAACACAAGATAAATCCCGTGAGCGGGTGCCTGCCCATGATACTCCAGATACCTGTTTTTATCGCCCTTTACGAGGTCCTTTACGTGGCCATTGAACTGAGGCACGCCCCTCTCTTCCTCTGGATAACGGACCTCTCCGCCAAGGACCCCTATTATGTAACGCCCATCCTCATGGGCGCCTCCATGTTCGTACAGCAAAAGATGTCTCCCACGAGCCCCGACCCAACGCAGGCGAAGATGATGCTCTTTTTGCCCATCATCTTTACGGTCATGTTCCTCAACTTCCCCTCGGGCCTGGTCATATACTGGCTTGTAAACAACCTCCTTTCCATCGCGCAGCAGTACCACATCAACCTGGGGCAGAAGAAGGCCGCGGTAAAGGTCTGACACCGCGTCCCGCCGCCTGAAGATACAAAAAAACCCGACGCCGAAATCTTTTTTTCAAAAACCGGAGGACGGAAAAAAAACCGCTCCTTGCCCGCGCCCGCGCCTATCTGATATATTTAATTATCCCCCGGGATTCTTAGATTTACCGTACAACCAACATATTAAAGACAACGGTCTTCCATGGATAGCTCTGACAACATAGCGGCAGTTGCCACCCCCTGCGGCGAAGGGGGCATAGGGATAATAAGGATAAGCGGCAAGTGCGCCCTTGAGACGGGCTTGAAGGTTTTTTCCTTTTCCTCTCAACCCCCGTGCAAGGGTACGGAGCTCCGGGAAAAATATTTCTATTACGGCCATGTCGTGGATCCCGGGGCCGGGTCCCCGATTGACGACGGCTTTTTCGTCTATATGAAGGGGCCGTCTTCGTATACCGGAGAGGACGTGGTGGAGTTGCATATCCACGGAGGCGCCCTTGTATTGAGGCGGGCGCTGGGTGCGGTCTTAACCGGCGGGGCACGTATGGCCGAACCCGGTGAGTTTACCAGGAGGGCCTTTTTAAGCGGGAGGCTCGACCTCGCCCAGGCCGAGGCGGTAATCGACGTTATAAGGGCGGGTACTGACGCGGCCCTCTCCTCGGCGAGGGGACGCCTCGAGGGCGCGCTCTCTAAAAGGGTGGATGAGATAAAGAGGACGGTCACGGCCCTTGTTGCGC
>BTQV01000161.1:0-3209 GCA_036986055.1 Thermodesulfobacteriota bacterium | reverse complement strand
AGCGGCTTTAAGGAAAGGAGACGGCTCATGAACAACGGGCTTCCGGAATTTTATGAGAAGGTCAAGGAAAAATACCCTGAAATATGGGAGAAGTACAGGGACCTGGGAGCGGCCCTCGGCGAATTTCCCGGTGTAAACCCCAAGACCCAGCACCTCGTCAAATTAGCCATAGCCGTGGGCGCGGGCTCCGAAGGCGCTCTCCATTCCCACGTAAGGAGGGCGCGCGACGCCGGGGTCTCAGACGATGAAATCCGTCACACGGCGCTACTTGCCATAACCACCATCGGCTGGCCCAGGGCCATGGCCGCGCTTTCATGGATAGAGGACCTGTTGAATGACCCCAAGGCCGGGTAGGTCCATTGGCCGGCCCCGGGTTTGCAAGGGCCCTGCATATCAGGGTCAGGGGTGCGCGCAAAAACCGCACCCCGCCCCCTCTCCATGAGACTCAGGGGGGCCTCAGGGGGCCACACTCTGCTGCTCTAAAAGCACTTTAATCCTGCCTTAATCCTTCTTTAGTATAATCCCGCTTAAGACCTTCACAGGGTTTTTAATTCTGTTTCCCAGACAAAAAAGCAAAAACAGGTCCGGAGGTTTTATGAAAAAGATTTTTCTAAAGATCATACTGGTGCTGGTATTCACCGGCTCCGGAGCAAGCGGCGTCTTCGCCGCGGACTTGAACGGCCACGACTGGGTCAAGTGGGACGCAGGAAGAAAGAATTCTTTCGTCCAGGGTTTTCTGACGGGAAGCAACTATGTTATCTGGAAAAACCTTAAAAAACCTGCTGTATACGATGAGCAAGAAGGCCAAAAGGCGCTCAGGAAATATCTCCTCGCACGGGCCGCAGGTGTCCATGTCAGATTCAAAGCCGGCGAGGTAACGTTTCTGAGGGATATGGCGGTATTGAGAGCCGTAAACGAGACCAACGAAACCCTTTTGAAGTACGTTGTCTACAACTCTTTCAGCAATAAACTTTCAAGCGGGCTCGACGAGTTCTTTAGCGACCCGAAGAAGAGGGGAATAAAGATCGCCGACGCCGTATTTATAACGAAGATAAAGCTCGCCGGCGCCTCTCAGGAAGAAATAAATGGTATGCTTTCAAGCCTCGTGTACCCGGGCGGCGACGCGCGCCCTGTAAAAAGAGCCACCCGTTACAGGCCGATAACCTTCCCCTGAGGCCCGGTCCTCGCATCGAGAGAAAAAACAAAAAACCATCGCCCAAAAGGGCACCTCGCCTGAGACCTAATACTGATGGGCTTCGTCGGCTGCTTTGGCTTCTTTTTTTACGGCCTTTTCATCGGCGGCGTCCACTATGCTTATTATCACATTACCGGGGCCGGGTTTAAGCGGCTTGTCCACGGTAAAGACGCTTAACTGGCCCGTCTCGTTTATAAGGAAAAGTGGTATGGCCGTCTGGTATTTTTTCCGGAACTCCTCGTAGCCGAACTCCTCTGTAAGCTTCGTCTTTTTTATGATGGCGCCCGAGGCGAACCTCCTTGCCAGATACCAGTAGTCTGTATCCCCGCCGAAGACAAGCCTTCCTCTTAAGTGTTTGGGGACCTCCCTCTTGCCCTTCTTTCCTTCTTCCTCGTGGGGCAGGAGTTGATAAAGCTCGCTACTCTCAAAGACCTTGTTGAAATGGAGGACGGCAAGCGAGTTGACCTCGTTGTTGGGGGTGATGGCGAGGAGCCTGCCTATGCCCTCGAGCCCTATCTCCTTCAAGGCCGTCTCCGAGAGCCCGCTACCGTAATAAGACGTAATCCCCTGCATGCGCGCGGCAAAAATATTGTTCAGGTTCGTGTCGACGATAACGACCTTGAAGCCGGCGTCTTTTACGGCCTTTGCGATTTCAACGGCCCAGGGCTGTGAGCCGAGTATGAGAAAACCCTGCGGCGTGGGCTGCTCCACGCCGAGCCTCCTGGCAAAGGTGGACCCGCCGATGCCGTAAAAGAGGACGGTGACGATTATCACAAGGAAGGTAATGGGCAGGAGCACCGAGCCCTGGGGATAGCCGTTCTCAACCATGCGTATGGCAAAGACCGAGGAGACCGCCGCCGCCACAATACCTCTTGGGGCCACGGAGGCTATAAAGGCCCTTTCACGCCACTTGAGGTCGGAAAAGACGGTGGAGGCCAGCACGGATATGGGGCGCACGAAGACTATAAGGACGAATATGAAGATAAAACTTCCAACGGATAGAAGTTTCATATCCGCGACCTTGAGGCGCGCGGCGAGGAGTATAAAGAGTCCGGCCAGAAGAAGGACCCTCAGGTTCTCCTTGAACTCGACGATATGCTTGATGTCCACTGACTTCTGGTTTGCGAGTACCACGCCCATGACCGTCACCGCAAGGAGCCCTGATTCGCTCTGAAGAAGGTTGGAGAGGGTATAGGCGGCGACCACCGTCATGAGTGTTACGGGGTTCTGCAGAAAATCAGGTATGAGGTAGCGCTTCAGGGAGAGTATCATGAAGAGCGCCGCACCGGCGCCGATGCCGCCGCCGTAAAAGAGCGTCTTCATGATGCCGAAGCCGGCCATCCAGGTAATTTCATTGAACCTGCCGGCGACTATCGCCTCATATACGAGCACCGCTATGACGGCCCCGATTGGGTCTATAAGTATGCTCTCCCACCGGAGTACGGAGGAGACCCTCTCCACGGGCCTGACCTGCATGAGGAGCGGGATTATCACAGTGGGTCCGGTGACTACGAGGATGGCTCCCAGGAGCACGGCCAGCGGAAAATCGAGACCTATTATATAGTGCGCGGCGAGAGAGCCGAGTATCCAGCTTATAAGCGCGCCGACAATCAAAAGCCTCTGCACAACGAGGCCCGTTGAGCGGAGTTCCGAGAATTTGAGGCTCAATCCCCCCTCAAAGAGGATAATAGCGACGGAGAGGGAGATGATGGGGAAAAAGGCCTCCCCGAAGAGTTCGTCGGGGTCGATGAAACCCGTGATGGGTCCGGCGATAATCCCGAGCAAAAGCAGTATCAGTATGGAAGGAATGTTTATGCGCCAGGCGAGCCACTGCGCGGAGACACCCAGCACAAGCACGGCGGCGAGACCGAGCAAGATTTCTTCTGTCAAGGTTGCACCCGTTTATCAGTTTTTTCCAGACACCAGTCATCCATCCAAAAGACGTGCCTTCTTAAACACATGGCACCTGAGACCTGTTTCTGAGCACCTTGAATATCACGTCATCCCCTCGAGC
>BTQV01000160.1:0-3247 GCA_036986055.1 Thermodesulfobacteriota bacterium | reverse complement strand
CTCAATCTCACCTTCGTGCCATAAAAAAAGGACCGGATATAAGTAAAGAAATCCGGTCCTTTTTCTTTTTTGTTCGAGGGTTTTTGTCAACCCTTGCCTTGATGGCATTTAAAGCACTCGTATAGCGGAAAGGCCTTGAGGCTGTTATGGCAACCAGGGGCGCCGCAGTACTTTCCGTTCATGTTGAGCTTCATGTTTATCTTGTTCGCCCCCCGTTTTTTGACAAAGATTTTAGGGTGGCAGACCTCGCACTTGAATATCTTTTCATGCCTTGTGTGGGGATAGATTACGGGCCCAACCCCGGCGTCCTTCCTGCTCTCGGACTGGTTGCTGATGGTAATGTCGCCGAGTCCCGTAACCGCGGCCGCCGGTACCGCTATCAAAAGGCCGCCGGCGATTAAGAGTGCGGCCGCTGTAAGGTTTCTCGACATACCCTGCTACTTGGCGGCCTTCTTGGGTACTGTGTGGCACCTCTGGCAGTCAGATAGAGGGAAGGCCACCTTGTTGTGGCACCGTCCGCACCATTTGCCTTCGACGACGCCGACCATGCTCATGTTGTTCTGACCCTTGGCCGGTACGAATATCTTCGGGTGGCAGACCTCGCACTTCAACCACCATGTGTGTATCTCGTGGGGATAAAGAACATCGTTGACGAAATCACCCTTTGCCGGGATGAGGATATCTAGCGGCATTGGCGGCATCTCGTCGGCGTTGGGGTCGAGAGAAAACTTGGGTTTGATGAGCCCTTGCCGCACTATCTTGGCCCAGTCTATGAGGCCGAACTTGTCCTTGGGAAGTCCCGTGGCCTTGAGCGCCTGGGGGTGCCAGGCCCTTCCTTTCTGGTATCCTATGCCGGCGGGCTTGGTGCCGTCACCGGTGCCAGCGAGCTTTCCCGATGTGCCGAGATAGATTACGCTCGTGGGGTCGTTGGGGTCTATCTTCTTCTTCGCCGCTTTATCTGTCGCCGCCTCCGACAGGGTTCCCACCACAATGAAGCTCAGGACAGCGACAAGCGAGAAGAGGAAGGGCAGTCTGTTTTTTATTGAAAAAATCCTCATCATTTCCTCCTTCTCTTAGTTTTCATTTGTGGGGGCGTTAGGTTTGTTGCCGGTGTACGAATGACACCTGTCGCAGTAGAGCGGAGCCCATGCGATAAGGCCGTTGTGGCACTTGCCGCAGTACTCGCCGTTCATTATCTTCGTCATGTTTATGTCGTTGGCGCCTTTTCTCAAGATAAAAATATCTTCATGGCAGACCTTGCATTTGAACCTGATCCTGTGAAACCAGTGGGGGAAGACCACGGGTTTTACGCCTGCCTTTTTCATGCTCTTCGACTTGCTGTTGAGGACGACATCTCCCCATTCCGCCTGAGCGGTACCCGTAAAGAACAGGCCCGAGGCGAAGCTTACAGCAGTCAGAAGAAGAATCACGAAGAGTCTCTTCCTCATCGATAGCCTCCTTAGCAATAGTATGCGGTTTTAAAAACACTTTTTCGGGGTGACAGTTGTTACACTATATAATCGTATTTGCACCGTGTCAAGTTAAAAATTAAAAATTCTTAATAAAACTTTTTACTTTGAAAAGAGACCTGCTCTATGCTACAAAATCATATTCTGGAAGAGGCGCACTTTTATTTAATAAATAATGAATATCTGGAGGTTTGGCTTGGAGGAAAGACCGTTTGCATGGAAGAGGAGCTGTTATTGCGGGGAGGTCTCCCCTGAACTCATAGGTGAGACGATTACAGTCGCGGGCTGGGTCCAGAGGAGAAGGGACCACGGCGGGCTCGTCTTTATCGACCTCCGTGACCGGGAGGGTATCGTGCAGGTGGTATACAACCCCGAGGTCAACCCCGGCGTCCACAAAAAGGCCCACGGCTTAAGGAGCGAGTTTGTCGTGGCCGTTAAGGGCAGGGTGGGCAGAAGGCCCGAGGGCACGGAGAACCCTGAATTAAAGACAGGCGCCGTAGAGGTCGTGGCCGCGGACATGGAGGTGCTCGGAGACTCCGCCCCGCTCCCCTTCATGATAGAGGACGAGACAGATGTGGCCGAAGACCTGCGGCTCAAATACCGCTACCTCGACCTGAGAAGAAAGGTGCTCCAGCAAAAACTCATACTCAGGCACAGGGTGGCCATGGACGTGAGGAATTTCTTGTCGGAGAATGGTTTTATAGAGATAGAGACGCCCGTTCTTACAAAGTCCACGCCCGAGGGCGCAAGGGATTTTCTCGTGCCCAGCAGGCTCAGCCCGGGACACTTTTTCGCGCTCCCGCAGAGCCCCCAGCTCTTCAAGCAGATACTCATGATATCCGGCTTCGACAAATATTTTCAGATAACCAGGTGTTTCAGGGACGAGGACCTGAGGGCGGACCGCCAGCCCGAGTTCACTCAAATTGACGCTGAGATGAGTTTCGTCGACAGCACCGACGTCATGATGGTGATGGAGGGGCTCATGGAGAAGGTCTTTGCCGGGATAGACGTTACGGTAAAGCCCCCTTTCCCCATATTGACCCATGCGGAGGCCGTGGGAAGGTTCGGCCTCGACACGCCCGATACGCGCTTCGGCCTCGAACTAAAAGACTTGACCGATGTGGTAAAGGAGTCCGGTTTCAAGGTCTTTAGAGACGTGGCCCAAAAGGGCGGCGTGGTTAAGGCCGTCTCCGTTCAAGGTGGCGCAAAATTTTCGAGGAAGGAAATCGACGACCTGACCGGCGTTGCCACGACCTACGGGGCCAAAGGGCTCGCCTGGGTGAAGGTGACGGCGGAGGGCTGGCAGTCCCCCATAGCCAAGTTCCTCACAGAGGATGAAAAGCAAAAAATTTCGGAGAGGCTCGATGCCGCCGAAGGCGATCTCCTGCTCTTTGTGGCCGACAAAAAGACGGTGGCTGAGACGGCCCTTGGAAGACTGAGGCTGCATATAGGAAAGACGCTCGGCCTGATACCTAAAGACCAGTTCAACTTCGTCTGGGTAACCGAGTTTCCCATGTTCGAGTACGACGAAGTCGCGAAGCGCCACGTCGCCGTGCACCACCCCTTTACAGCGCCAATGGACGGTGATATGGAATATCTCGAAAAAGACCCGCTCAGGGTGAAGGCCAGGGCCTATGACCTCGTCTTAAACGGCGTTGAGATAGGCGGCGGGAGTATCAGGATACACACCAGCGCGGTGCAGTCCAAGGTCTTCGGCCTCCTTGGCATCTCAAAGGAAGAGGCGCAAGAGCGTTTCGGGTTCCTCTTAGAGACCCTTA
>BTQV01000159.1:0-3271 GCA_036986055.1 Thermodesulfobacteriota bacterium | reverse complement strand
TCGAAATATTCAAGGAGTTCTATCGCCAGTTTCCTGCCGCAGCCGAGGACGTCCCTGAACTCCGCGGCCCTGATTGAGCCCTTATCTTTTATATACCCCTCAAGTTTTCTCTTCGCCTCGTTAACGCCGGCGCCTGAGGCAAATGTATCGGGCTTGATCCTCACAAGCGCGCCCTTTCTCAGAAGGTAGTCTACGACCCTGAGTATGTCTTCGGACTTAAAGGGAAGTTTTTTTATCTCCTCGATCTTGCAGACAAAACCGTCCTTCGAGGAAAAAATGCCCTCAATCCCCTTCTCTATCTCCGTCTCAAAGCCCCTCGGGACGGTCATGTGAGAAGGGAGGCTGACCCTCGAATCATCCCTTCTTAACTCACCGGCCTCTATCATCGAGTCGAGTATCTTTTTATGTATGGCCGACCACTCAGAGGCAATACCGGCCTTTCTTCCTGAACCTATTAAAACCCTCGCCAGAAGGTCCTCTTCCTTTATGCCGGCCTCAAGGGGCTCGTCGCCGTGAAACCCAGCGATGATCTTATTTATATTTGACTTGACCACGGCGGCCCTGTCCATGTCAACGATAAAATCACCCATTAATGAAAACCCTTCTTTAAAGAAATCTTCTTTCTTCATAAGGGGCTCAAGGGCCTCGCCTCTTATGTTGAGTATAAGCGAAAGAGGGTTTTTATCAATGCCGGGAGAACCTTCAGGGATGAGCCACCTGACGGCATCGGCAATCTTCTCACCGCAGGCCGGTGGTTTCATCTTCCTGAAAGCCGGAACAAGGCTTACCGAAGGATAGGCCGCAAAGACCCTCCCTCCTCCAACCGTTAAATTTATCGACGGGTCTCTTAAAATAAAACGGTCTCCCCTTAACATGAGGAGCGGCTTCCTTAATATCAAACGGCCGAAGACGGCAGCGCCCGGACGGGCCGGGCCGCCTCCACAAAACTTTATCCGTGCCAGGGCCTCGCCCGTCTGGTGGTGGACCTTTATGAGCGCGTTATTTTTCAAGGTAGAAGGGTTTTTTCTCTGAGGACCGGACACATTGGAAAACTCAAAAAAACAATCGACGATTGGACGCGCGCCCAAAAACCGCTTAAGCTCCGGAGAGGTGAGAATAAAACCTCTCTTTATATCCCTGTACCCTGCGCCCGCGAGGTTCAGGGCGCCGCGCTCGCCGGCAGAAACCGATTCCACCTCTTCGTGCATGGTCTCTATCCCCCTCACCTTTACCGGCGTAGCCCGGGGAAAGGCCAGGACCTCGTCACCTCTTCGGACACGCCCGGAAGCCACCGTCCCCGTTACCACCGTCCCGAAACCCTTGATGGTAAAGGACCTGTCAACGGGCAGCCTGAAAAACCCGTCCGACTCTCCCCTATCCCCGATAGATTTTATCTCGGCGCATAAAAGTTTTTTAAGTTCCGTTAAACCTTCCCCGGTATGGCTCGAAACCCTCGAAAAAGGAGAGCCCTCAAGACGCGTGCCTCTTACAAGGCCCCTTACCTGCTCTTCCACTTCGAGTATCCTCTCAACCGTGGCGAGGTCGCACTTTGTGACAACAAAAATGACCTTGCCGATGTGGAGAAGCTTTATTATATCAAGGTGCTCGACGGTCTGGGGCATTACCCCGTCGTCGGCGGCAACGGTAAAAAGAACGAGATCCATGCCCGTTGCCCCGGCGAGCATGTTCTTTATGAACCTTTCGTGTCCTGGCACGTCGACTATCGCCGCTCTCATGACGGAACCAATTCCACCATCAATCTCTATATGGGCGAAACCGAGGTCAATGGAAAGGCCCCTCTTCTTCTCTTCAATGAGCCTGTCCGTCTCCATCCCTGTAAGGGCCTTTATGAGAGAGGTCTTGCCGTGGTCTATGTGGCCTGCCGTGCCGATTATGCGAGAGACCCTTTTCAATGGTTTTACCTGTTTTCTCACCGATTAAAAACCTCGCCCAAAGGACTTGAAAGGCGGCCCGGCAGGGGATTGAATAATCCCCGGGCCGAAGTATAAAATAAAAATATCCCGTAAAAATTCTTTTGTCCAGAGTAATGTTCTTAAAGAAAAAAAACTTTAAAATCCTGATGCTGAAGTCCGGCGCGAAAAGGGCCTCTGGCGCGTCACCATCGGCAAGTACGCGATAAAAGAGCAAAAAAATCACCCTCCGAATCTTTCAATGCCCTGTTTTTAATGATGTTTTTCCCTGCCTTCCGCTTGACACAGGCCAAACGCGGGACTATAATATAAATAGAGAGATGGGATGGAATCAAGTCATAAGGAGGTGAGGTCTTATGTTTGAGCTGAAAAAATGGGAACCCATAAGGGAACTTTCATCTATCCAGAGGGAGATGGATGAGCTCTTCAAAAAGACCTTTGGAAGCTTGACTACAGGCCTCTTAGGGAGCGGTTTCAAGGGTGAATGGTGTCCTGATGTGGATTGCTACACAAAAGACGGTAAGTTCATAGTTCACGCGGACCTTCCCGGTGTGGAACCCAAAGACGTGGACGTCACCATCACCGGCAATATGCTGACCATCAAGGGAGAGAGGAAATCCGACGAGAAGACGAAAAAGGGCGGATACATCTTCCGCGAGAGTTCTTACGGTTCATTCGAAAGGTCCATGACTCTTCCCGCAGGCGTAGACTCTAACAAGGTTCACGCTACTTACAAGAACGGAGTCCTTGAACTCACGATGCCCGTTAAGAGCGAGGCGCTTCCGAAGAAGATCAAAGTCGAGCTCACAGAAGGCAAGGAAGAGGAAAAGGCTGCTTAATGTAACAAAAACCTCCGGCTCCCTAAAAAGGCCTTCCACAGAAGATTGAAGGCCCAATAAAGGAACCGGGGGAACGGATGAGATATAAAAGACCGTCCCATCTTAAAGACCCGCGAGGATTCTATATCCTTACGGGCCTTTTTTAATTTCGTTTTATTCCATCCAATGGCTACAAAACCCTTTTTTCCAGGAGGCCTTTAAGCACCTTCCTGTGGCAGTGTTCCTCTTCCCTGCAAGTACATAGCAGCGTTACGTCCCTTGCTTTTGTCCCATCGACAAGGCCATCGAGTTCCTTTAGCAACCCCCTCTTCTCCTGAGACGCGTATTCGTCAAGATAGCCTTTTTTGAACTCCTCCCAGGAGATTGCCCCCGACTTCCATAGTTTTATAAGAGAAGGCGCAGGAGCGAGGTCCCTGAACCAGCGCTCGCACTTGTCTTTTTTCACACCTCTGGGCCAGTACCTCGTAACAAGCACCCTGAGGCCGTCGCTTTTCAAGACCG
>BTQV01000158.1:0-3277 GCA_036986055.1 Thermodesulfobacteriota bacterium | reverse complement strand
GGCACCATCGATAACCGATGCCGCTTTATGCTCGAGGTCTACGAGAAGGTGCGCGGGGCCGTGGGCGCGGATTACCCCGTGCTTATTAAATTAAACGGCGCCGATAACCTCGAAGGAGGCCTTACGAATGAAGACGCTGTCGTGGCCGCCCGGAAGCTCTCGGAGGCGGGCATAGACGCCATAGAGGTCACAGGGGGGACCGCCGCCTCTGGCGAGAAAAACCCTGTGCGCGAGAAGATATACAACCCTGAAAAGGAAGGCTACAATATGGACCTCGCCGTGCCCATCAAGGAGGCGGTCGATTGTCCTGTAATGGCTGTGGGCGGCTTCCGTTCCTTTGAGGTAGCCGAAAAAGCGGTGAGGGAAGGGGCCGTCGATTACATATCAATGGCCAGGCCCTTTATCAGGGAACCGGGCCTCGTTGACCGTTGGCTTAAGGGCGACCGCAGTCCCGCCACCTGTATCTCATGCAACGGCTGTTTCGCGCCCGGCCTCAACGAGGGTGGCATCTACTGCGTCGTCGATAAAAGGCTAAAGCAAAATGCGTAGACCGTTGGGCGGAAAAAAAGGGGGTTTTTTATAATGGTTAAATCTGGCCGCGGGGGGGAGGCGGCGGCGGGACTACACAGCATAAGCCGCTTGAGCGGCCCAGGGTTATAAAAACCTCCCTATAAGCTCCGCGGCCCGCCTTGTGCCGTCGGCGGGGATTTCCTCATATCGTACCTTCTGGCCGATGTTTTTTACGACGGCCTCTGCAAGTGTTTCCGGCGTTGTCTTTGAATACCTCATCCTTATGCCCGCCCTGTGCCTCGCGGCCCTGTCGGCGATGGAAATTTCCTGTTCGCAGTCGCCCTCTATGGGGAAGTAGATGAAAGGAATTTTAAGGGCCGTTAGCTCAAGCGTCGATGTCCCGCCCCCCTGAACTATCGCCATATCCGAGGCCGCGAAGTGCCTGTAAAGTTCCGGAACGTATCCTTTAACTTCCATGCCGTCGCCGCTCCTTAACCCGGGGTCCTTGAGGCGCGGCCCGCATACAAGGACCATGCTCGCTTCAGGCAGGGTTTTTTTTATCAAGGGCAAGGCTCGGGCCGAGAGTTCGAGTATCTCCCTTCCAATAGCGGTGCCTCCGATGGAGCAGATAATAAGCGGGTTCGGCCCGTAGCCAAGGGCCTTTTTAAGGCTCCCCTTATCTGCACTATTAAACCCCTTTTTAAAGGGGAGCATATATCCGGCGAAGCTGTAGTGCTCTCGGGCAAACCTTCTCATGTTGGGCAGAAAGGGGCCGAACCTTCTGTCCGGTATATCCTCTTCCACCCCGGAAAAGAGTATAAGGTCCGCCACAGGAGGCCTCATGCTGTCGATCCTCACCCAGTTCCTGTTCCCTATGTACACGCCGGCCCGTTCCCAGGGCCTCATGGTCGTGGCCCTTAGGCCGAGAAAATCATAAATAATCACATAGGGCGACTTTTTTATCTCCGGACTTCTACTTATGCCGGCGCTTATCTCGTAACTCTCGTCGCCTATGCAGAGGTCGAAG
Organism: Thermodesulfobacteriota bacterium; assembly: GCA_036986055.1. Taxonomy (GTDB): domain Bacteria; phylum Desulfobacterota; class GWC2-55-46; order GWC2-55-46; family JADFVP01; genus BTQV01. The sequence continues at coordinate 1,740 of BTQV01000158.1, read as the reverse complement.
CCGTATTTTTCAGTGACCTTTTTAAAGACCTTTACGTTATTCTCCCAGGCTGAGCGCGCCTTTAGCATGTAGTTGAGGAGGTTCAGGCTGTGGCCCCGGGCAGACTCCTCGGCAGGCACGTTGTCGTCGCTGTACAGAGAGGCCTCGGGAAGGAGCCTTTCGCCCCTCTCTTCAAGTACGACGGTAGCCGGGTGCGCGGCGAGCCAGGATATTTCAACGTCTTTGTAGAGGCCGCGGATTTCCCCGGCAAGGGCCACGTCCCTCGTTATATGGCCGAGCCCCAGTGAGCCGCTTATGAAAAGGATTTTTTTTGACATCTTTTTCCACCCCCTGCCTCTGTTCGAAGGGTCATTTTATTATCAAGGGAAGTTCTCTGTAAAGGACGTAGTTTTCATATGGCTCAAACCGGCTGCGGGTGTTCTTTCCCCTGACCCGCCGGGTTCGTGAAAAAAATGAAAATATTTTTGAGAGAGGGGGCCTCTAATCTTCCTTTAACCTTGAGCACGTATAATGTACTCATAGGCACCTTTAATAACGGTTTCGGGTGACTGTAGAGGTTGGGCCAACGAGGCCGTGGCACTACGGGCATAGGGTCCGGCATAAATATCGCTGGTCCTCCTCGCTACTTGAGACGACATGTTTTTATCCCTGAGCAAAGCCAATTTAAGAAGGGTCTTTGAGACAGGGTAATAAAAACCATTCACCAGGCTTCTTCCTCCACTCCACAACCCCGAACCACGGGGCGGGGGGTTTTAACTAAAACCCTCTGCCCCTCCTCCTTTTTAAATAGCAGAAAATACTCCCGTCAAAACTGTACGGATTCTTTTCATGGCCGGGGTCCCGGGAAAGGTTTTTAAATAAAAAAATTTGCGGGGTTTTTTAAAAGCGGAGAGTTTTGATTCTTCTGCGTAGTCCTGTATTTGAGGCCGGGTGTTCAAGGCCTGCTCAGCGCCCGTGGCATTTCTTGAATTTTTTTCCGCTTCCGCAGGTACAGGGGTCGTTCCTGCCGGGGGTCTTTTCTTTTTCCAGCGGAAGGAGATACTTGAGGTTGTCGGCGCAGTAGTCCTTAATGCGGTTAATTACCCTGTCAACAACCTCCTCGTCCGATTGAAGGCCTTCGCTGAGGTGTTTAGCCGCGGCCGCCCTCTCGACCTCCATGGCCCGCTCTATGGAGGCGTCGTCCCCGTGGGGGGATTGCGCGGAGTGGATGATGCGGCAATACCCCTTTTCGCCGGGTTTCACGTCTGGCAGGCCCAGGTATCCGCAGTGCGTGGGACGGATGTCCGCACCGCCGATTACGTAGGGGTGTACGGTGCACGAATTTTCAGGGGAGAGGAACCTGCACCTGAAGGCGAACATGGCGATGAGGCCGATATGGAGCGTGGCGCCGTCCGCCCTTATCTCCTTTATGATAAGGTTGTACTTCTCGGGCCTTGAGAAGAGAGGACGCGGCGTGTCTTCCCTCGTGACATAGGCCTCGACTATGCGCCTTTCCCTCTTCCTGAGGCCTTCGAGCAACCCCCTTCGAAAGTCCGAAAGGTTTGAAAGGCCGCCTCTTTTTTCCACCGTGTAGGAGATTATCCCCCACCATGGGTCGCAGCACGCCCCGCCGCACCTTTCAATGCAGATGGCCGAGAAATAGGAAGGGTCCTTTGTTGATATGTCTTTGCCTGATGACGCGTCCATGGGTATGAGTTTATTATAACTTTTAAGGGGTTTTCAGTCCATTCCAAAAAAGGG
>BTQV01000157.1:0-3389 GCA_036986055.1 Thermodesulfobacteriota bacterium | reverse complement strand
TATTATCTCCGTTGCGGCAAGGGCCTGCTCTTCATTGGGCTCGTGGTCGGCGGCCCTTGGCTCTAACCCGGCGAGGGGGTCTCTTTCTACGGGCCTCTCGGAGACCTCGACGAGACCTTTTTTTTCAAGACTTCTGAGCGCCCCGTACACCCCGCCGAATTCTTTTGTAATGGCGGCAACGGGAAAGGAACCGCCGCCGTTATCTATTAAAAAATTAAAAATCTTTTCCTGAAGCGGCGATTTTTCTAGCGTCACCGGTCCTGTAATATAATTTTCATTAACAAGGGGCTTTACAAACCTCTCGGTCTTCTCCTTTCCGCCGCCTTTAAGGCGCAGGTCCTCTGCCACAAGGCCCTCACCGGCGAGCCTCTCGAGGGTGCTGTAAAGGGGCCTGCCCCTGAAGCGCCTCGTAAGGGCCGAGAGTGAAACCCCTTTTTCAGAGACACCGGCGCACTCGAGCACGTCCCTGTCAAGGCCCTTCATCTCCTTGAGATTAGCCCGCCCCTTGTCAGTTACAGTAAAAAATCTCCGGCTCTTTACGTCGGCACCGGGCGGATGGACGAGGGAGAGGACCATGCCAAGAGGGGCCTGGTAATAGTACGAGAGCCATTTATAGAACTTAAGCCGTACAGGGCCGAAGAGGGGCTCGGCGTCGAGGACGTCTATAATCTCCTTTACCTCATGGACCCCGGCTTCAGTTCCAAGACCCACCACGTAACCCGTAACAAACCTCCGGCCGAAGGGAACGAGGGCGCGGACCCCAACGGCTACGCCTCTGTTAATCTCACAGGGGACGGCGTAACTGAAGGTACGGTCAACGGGAAGGTTGACGGCTATTTCAGCGTACTTGTTCAGCTCAAGACCTCCTTTACGCGTTTTTCTTGTTTGAAGACCACAGGGACCGCCGTAAGAAAAAGCCTTGTGGAATCAAGGCGTCCGGGGGGGGTGCCGTTGTCAGGGAAAACTTATGAGGAGATTGATTAAAAGGGGGCAAAGGAGAGGTTTTTTTCACCGCCCCACGCCGCATGATGGGGCGTAAAACCTTACGTGGGGCACGGGTGCACTCACTCCACCCATTCGCTCTGGCCGTCGTATTCCACGGGTGCCTGGTCTACAAACCTCGTGTATTCCTTGAGGAATGTGAGCTTTATCGTGTCCGTGGGGCCGTTACGCTGTTTCGCCACTATAATCTCCGCGCCCCTCCTTACGCCGCAGGTGCAGAGTTCCTTGGGACAGTCGCAGGGCTTGTAGACGGCCTCCCTGTAGACGAAGGCCACCACGTCGGCGTCCTGCTCTATGGCCCCTGATTCCCGGAGGTCCGAGAGCTGAGGACGGCTGTTCTCCCGCCTTTCGGTCATGCGGGATAACTGGGAGAGGGCTATGACGGGGATGTGGAGTTCCTTTGCCATGGCCTTCAAAGACCTCGATATCTCGGATATCTCCTGCTCCCTGTTGTCCGTATTGCGCCTTCCGCGCATCAACTGTAGATAATCGACTATGACGAGCTTCAAGCCGTGCTCTGATTTCCATCTCCTGGCCTTGGCCCTCATCTCAAGTACGCTCTGGGCGGGTGTGTCGTCTATAAAGATTGGGGCGTCGTAGAGCGAGCCCACGGCGTTTGTAAGCCTGCCCCAGTCCTCATCCTTCAAGAACCCGGTCCTTAGCCTGTGGAGGTCTACCTTGGCCCTTGACGCGAGCATCCTCTGGACGAGCTGTTCCTTGCTCATCTCGAGTGAAAAGACCGCTACGGGCACGTTGGACCCTATGGCGGCGTTCTCGGCGATATTAAGAGCGAATGAGGTCTTACCCATGCTCGGCCTGCCGGCTATTATTATGAGGTCCGAGTCCTGAAGCCCGGAGGTGAGCTGGTCGAGTTCCTTGAACTCGGTGGCCACGCCCGTTATGGACGTCTTCTTCTCGTAGAGCCTTTCGATGGTCTCGAAGGTGTCCTTTATGATATCCCTGAGGGCGTAGAAGGATTTCTTGGCCCTGTCCTGGGCGACCTTGAATATCTTCTGCTCGGCGGTGTCTATAAAATCGTCGACAGAGTCGACGACCCCGTACCCGTCGGCGGTAATCTCACCGGCCGCCTGTATTACCTTCCTAAGCAGGGCCTTGTCCCTCACTATCCTCGCGTAGTAGACGATGTTCGCCGCGGTGGGCGTGGCCTCGGCGAGTTCCCCGATATAGGAGACCCCGCCAACGGAGACGAGGTCGTCCGATTCCTTGAAGAGGTCCGCAACCGTTATGACGTCTATGGGGGTGTTCTTCTCGAAGAGCGAGACCATGCCCATGAAAAGCCTCGCATGGGCCTCGTGGTAGAAATCGCTCCCGTCCTCGGAGAATATCTCGAGGACCTTGTTGATGGAGTCTTTTTCTATGAGTATACTGCCCAGGACGGATTGTTCCGCCTCGAGGTTGTGGGGCGGGGCCTTTAAGACCTGCTCCTTTTTGGTGCGAAAAGCCATGGCGGGTAAAAGATATTAAAGTTGAATGGTGAAACGCGGGTGGCTGCGCCCTGCGGCGAGCCCTATTCGGAGACAGGGCCGAAACCCGGCCCTGTCTCCGGCAAACTCGAAGAGGCAGGGGGTTACCCTTTTGTGACCTCTACCTTTATGGTCACTGAAACGTCGGGGTGAAGCCTTATGGGGACATCATACTCGCCCAGTTTCTTTATGGGCTCGGCCAGAAGGATATCCCTTCTCTCGATATCCTTGTAACCCCTGGCCTTGATCTCCTTCTCGATATCATTGGCGGTAACAGAGCCGAAGAGTTTTTCCTCATCGCCGGTCTTTCTTTCAAAGGTGAGGGTCAAGCCCTCTATCTCGGCTGAGAGTTTGCCCGCCTCGGCCTTTTTCGCCTCCATCTTCTTGAGATATGCGTCTTTTTCCGCGTTGAACTGCTTCATATTCCCGGGCTTGGCCTCTACGGCAAAACCTCTCGGGATGAGGTAGTTCCTCGCGTAACCCATCTTGACATTAACGACGTCCCCGTAGCGCCCGAGGTCCGTTGAATCGCTCTTTAAAATCACTTCCATATCGAAGACTCCTTTAAGTAAAATCCTACTGCTGCATGTTCATGGTGGTGAAGGGCAGCAGCGCTATGTTACGCGCCCTCTCTATGGCCGTACAGACCTTCCTCTGGTGCTTCGCGCATGTGCCGGTTATTCTCCTGGGCATTATCTTGCCGCGTTCTGTCACATAAGGGCGCAGGGCCACTCCGTCCTTGTAATCTATCTTAAGGTCCTTGTGCTTGCAAAAACGGCAGTACCTCTTTCTGACGAATGACCTTCTCGGCGCACCTGGCCGGGACCTCTGCGGTGAATATGGTCTACGGTTATCAGCCATTTTCGCCTCCCTTCTCCTCTGGGGCCGCCGGGGCCGTTTCAG
>BTQV01000156.1:0-3438 GCA_036986055.1 Thermodesulfobacteriota bacterium | reverse complement strand
ACGAGGCGAAGAGAAAACTTGAGGGGTATATAAAAGATAAGGGCTCAATCAGGGCCGCGGAGTTCAGGGACGTCCTCGGCTGCGGCAGGAAACTGGCGATAGAACTCCTTGAATATTTCGACAGGGTGCGTGTAACATTGAGGAAGGGCGATGTGCGGACTCTGAGATAGGTTCTTTGTGTGCCCTTTTAACGGGTTTTTTTAATACAGGGAAGGTCGATGATAGATGATTAAGAGCGGCAGGGAGATAAAACTTACGGACTGGGCAAGTTGCGCCGGGTGAGCGGCTAAAATAGGCCAGGACGCCCTGATGCAGGTCCTGCATCAGTTACCAGTCGTAAAGGATAAAGACCTTATAGTAGGCATTGAGACCGCCGATGACGCAGGGGTCTATAAAATTTCCGGGGATACGGCAGTTATCACCACCCTTGATTTTTTCCCGCCCATCGTGGACGATGCGGCTACTTTTGGCGCTATTGCGGCCGCCAACGCCCTTAGCGACGTGTACGCCATGGGCGGTACGCCGAGGCTTGCCACGAACATAGTATGTTTTCCGAAGAAACTCCCCATGGAAGTCCTTGGCGACATAATAAGGGGAGGCATGGACAAGTTGAAGGAGGCCGGCGTGCTCCTCGTGGGAGGACATTCCGTTGAGGACAGTGAGGTGAAATACGGTCTCTCCATAACCGGCTTCGTCCATCCGGAGAGGATAGTCACCAACAGCGGGGCGAGGCCCGGAGACGTGCTCATACTCACCAAGCCCATAGGCGTGGGCGTCGTTACCGGCGCCGTAAAGGCCGGAAAACTGAAACCCTCCGACGTTGAAGATGTCTTTAGTTCCATGACCGCGCTTAACAAAAGGGCCTCGGAGCTGATGGTCGAGGTAGGCGTTAACGCCTGTACCGACATAACGGGTTACGGCCTCATGGGCCACGCCATGGAGATGGCGAGGGGCTCCGGCGTGACCCTCGAGATAAATTCAAAAGAGGTAATGGTCTTCCCCCACGCGCTCGAATTCGTTAAAAAGAGAAAGATAAGACCGAGGACGCTTGAGGAGAACAGGGACTTTTTGTTAAAGGACATGGTCATATCAGGCCGCGTCGACGAGGCGACGGGGCTGATACTCTTCGACCCCCAGACCTCTGGCGGGCTCCTCATCTCAGTAGACCCCGGAAGGTCGGATACGCTTATTGAGAGGATGAAAAGGGACGGCATCACGCCGGCGGTTGTGGGCAGAGTCGTTCAGAGCAGAGTTGGGCGGCTTATATGCGTTGAGTGATGGGTGTATCTGTATTTAACTTTAATGACTTAACCTTGGGAGGTGTATATGAAGATTAATAACGTGGATGTGGACAGGGTCGCCGCAACGGCAAAGGCGATTCAGGAAGACATGACAAAGGCGAAAAAGGTGAACACCATCGAAGGTGTGTGGAACACTGGTGAGGGGAGCCAGTTCAGCGCAACCGTGAACTTCGAGGGGGGCACGATGACGCTTGAGGCCGACCAGCCCACGGGACTCGGCGGCGGCGGCACCATGCCCGGCCCCATGATCTACTGCCTGTACGGCTCGGCCTCCTGCTACGCGGCGACGTTTGCCACAGTGGCGGCCTCGGAAGGCGTTACTCTCAGGTCCTTGAGGATAAAGGCGGAGAGTTTTATCGATATTTCAAAGACCTTCGGACTCTCGGAGAACCCCATAGCTGAAAAGGTGAAGTTCACGATCGAGGTCGACAGCGACGCCCCGGCCGAAAAGATACGCGAGATTGAAGAACTCGCCAAGCAGCGTTGTCCGGCAGTCTATTGTCTTACAAATCCAGTTCCCCTTGAGACCGAGCTTGTCGTTTAAAGGGTAAGGATGATGTCAGGGTGGAACGTAAAAGGCCCTTTCATGAAAGGGCCTTTTCTTTTGGTATGAAGATGCGTCTTGTAAGGCCCGGCTACGGGCCAGTGGAGTAAAGACAGGGGGCCTTTAACGCCCCACAACCACGACTATGTCGTCGGAGTCGTACATGTTGAGGCCCTGCTTGTTGGGGCCGTAGGACCCCACCACGGCGTACCATTCACCGTCTATCTGGTAGTCATAGTCCATGAAATAAGGCGTACCCCAGGGGTCCAGGAACTGGCCCGATGAATCAAGATGAAAGACGGGCAGGTAAGGCCCCTCCCAATCAGGGCCGGAAAAGACGGTGCCGTTGTTGTTGAAGATGCCCACATCATCGGCGGTTAAGTCGGTGTACTCGCCGCCGGGCTGTGAGGGGAAGAGGTTCCTGGGACTGACAAAGGGCTCCAGTCCTCCCGGCCATGTGTTGGTGTCCATGGCGAGCCCCTTGAGGGAGTTCTTTACCGCGGATAACTGCGCGATAGCCTTGGACTTCTGGAGGTATTTGCCGTACGACGGCAAGGCTACCGCGGCGATGATGCCAAGGATGGCGACGACAATAAGGAGCTCTACCAGAGTAAAGCCCCTTTTGTCGTTGTGCACCTTATTTTTCAATCTAGTTCTGTAGGAGATGTCAGTAGGAAGTATACCTGAACCGATCCCCATAATATGTGACCTAAGTCCCAAAAATCCTTTCTTGTTGTTTTTATTACATTATCCACATGAGCACAATGGGAACGGTAATTATGCTTATGATGGTACTCATGACCACGGTGGAGGCTACGAGGTCGCTGTCGAGGTTGTACTTGTGGCTTACTATGAAGTTGATTACAGCCGAGGGCATGGATGAGGAGAGTATTATTATCTTTCCCGTAAGCCCGCCTATGCCTAAAAGGGTCGTTATGAGATAGGCTATTAAAACCCCGCCGCCTATCCTTATGACCGACCCCGCCACAGCCGTGCCAGGGTATGAGAGCCTTGTAGAGTGGAGCCTGTAACCGAGGCTCAGGAGCAGGAGCGGGATCGTGGCGCCCCCGACGATGTCGAATGTAGTAAGTATGGGCCCGGGGATTTTTATCTGCCACAGGTTGAAGACGATCCCTATGACCGAGGCGTAGATGAGGGGGAGCCTGAAGATTTCCACAAGACCGCCGTTCCCCTTGGCTATGTATATGCCGATGCTGTAAACCATGAGGCTCACGGCGATGTAATAGAGGACGGCCACGGTGAGGCCGTCGGGGCCGAAGGCGAGGAGCGCCAGGGGAAAACCCATGCTGCCTGTGTTCATGAACATTGTGGGCAGGTAAAAGCCCCTCAAGCCTTTTCTGCCCGTAACCGTCAAATAGATACGGCTCAAAAGCCCAGTGCCCATTACCACCACAAAGGCGGCAATGGCCACGATGAGGAGCATGTCCGTGTTAAGGGTTTTTCTCGATAGCGATGAGATTACAAGCGAGGGGATGGTGAGGTAAAGCAGTATATCCACCACGGAGGCGAGACTTATCTTCTTATAGGCGGCGAAGACGTATCCCAGGCCGATTACCGCGAATACGGGGAAGA
>BTQV01000155.1:0-3442 GCA_036986055.1 Thermodesulfobacteriota bacterium | reverse complement strand
GCCGGGGTCTCTGAAGACAAGGACCTCGATGGCTTCTTCCCCCCCCTTGTGGAACTCTCCGAAAAGATTATACTTACCAGGTCTGGTAACGAAAGGGCCGCGCCCATTGAACTTCTCGTCAGCAAGGTAAGGCCTTTTCAAAAGGCCTTTTTAACCAGGAAGACGGTTCATGAGGCTGTAGGTGCGGCCCTTGAAGAGGCCTCTCCCGGCGACGCCGTGCTCGTAACGGGCTCTGTCTTTATTGTGGGCGAGGCGAGAGAGTTTTTGTTGAAGGCACTAAAATCCCCGGAGGTCCAGTGAGGCCAGGTCGGCCGCCCCGCCATGAAGAGACCTGTCTTGTCCGCCCTTGACGAAAATTTTTCTTGATACACCCCAAAAAATATCCACCCGCGTAAGATTAACGGCTTTTTCAGGTTCTTGTAAAAAAGGGCCTTGTGTGCTAATTTTCAAACTCGCCTGAATTAAAAGTGTTTTTGTTCAGGGGCGCCAAACTCTATTGCCATCAGGGACCATTTTAAACCTATACCTGCTGGAATTTTAATTAAAAGGGTGTTTGTTGAGAATCGCCGTACCCTATTGCCATTATTGATTTTTTTAAAGCTCTGTCCGTGGGAATTTTAACTAAAAGGGTGTTTCTTCAGGGGCGCCATGCTTTTTCACAAGGACGTTTTTTGATTGCCTTCGCTCGTAAAAGTTTAATTAAGTTGAGAGTATGCGCGGATTAAAGGTATTTACGGTTTTTCACATATTTTTTTTAACCCTTACGGGGGTTTTTCTCATGGTGCCGGGCGTTGTCCGGGCCGGGAGTGGGGGCGGCTTTTTCAGTCAAGGCACACCGGTGGAGCTAACGGCCGATTACCTCACTTATGACAAGGCGACGCAAACATACGACGCAAAGGGCAATGTCATCATAACGCAGGAAGGCACCACCCTCAAGACCGAGGCCGCGGTGATGGATATGGCCACGGGCATGGCGACCACGCCGGGAAGCTTTACGATTACTGATGAGGAGGGCAATACCCTCACAGGGGAGAGCCTGCAACTTGATATAAACAAGAAGACCTCTGTCGTAGCAAAGGGCAGGATCTTTTTCAAGCAGGATAACGTCCATTTAGAGGGCGACGTCCTCAGAAAGACCGGCGACGAGACCTATGAGGGCGACTCTGTCTCCTACACTACCTGCGACTGTACTGATAAAGATAAGTTTCCGGCATGGAATTTTTCCGCTTCAAGGGCGAAGCTGAATATGGGAGAGACCCTTGAGGCCAGGAACGCTTTTTTCAGGATAAAGGGGGTGCCTGTCCTTTATTTCCCCTACCTCCTGGTTCCAGTGAAGAAGGGGCGCCAGACCGGGTTTCTCATGCCTGAGCCGGGCGTATCAGAGCTCAAGGGGTTTGCCCTGAGAAATTCTTTTTTTTGGGCCATATCGAGGAACGTGGACGCCACATTTTATCTCGACGTGCAGACGAACCGTGGGGTCGGCGAGGGGGCTGAGTTCAGGTATATCCGTAAAAGAGACAGTTACGGGGAAATTTTCCTCTATTATTTTGGTGAGCGTGATATCGACAGGGTCAGGGAGTTCAGGGTAGGCGCGGACAACTTTTCAAGGCCCGAGAGCGCGGGCACTAACAGGTGGCAGCTAAAACTCAACCACAGGGAGATATTCAGCCAGGGCTTTAACGTGAAAGCGGATATAAACATTGTAAGCGACGACGAATATCTTGTTGATTTCGGCAAGGGCACGGAAAGAAGCCTTGAGAGCCTTGAGAGCAATGTCTCCATAAGCAAGAACTGGAGTGCCTACAGCCTTGTCGCGCAGTTCCGTTTTTTCCAGAACCTCCTTACGGCAGACGACTCCTCGACGCTCAGAAAACTTCCCGAGATGACCTTTACGGCGGCGGACCAGCAGATTTTATCTTCTCCCTTTTACGCCTCCCTCAATTCTTCTTTCATATACTTTTCAAGGGACGAGGGCGTTACGGGACAAAGGCTCGACCTCCAGCCGAAATTCTCTGTGCCGTTGAGCCCGGGCGGATACTTCGACTTCAACACCACGATTACGCCGAGGGCGACATTTTATCTTCTTAAAGGAGACCCCAACGGCCGCTATATCGACAGGTACCTCTACAACGCGACCACCGAGGTCACCACTACCTTCGTAAAAATATTTTTTGCCGACTTTAAAAAGGTCAAGGCCTTCAAGCATATCATACGTCCCAAGATATCCTACACTTACGTGCCGGAGGCCGTTCAGAGCAACCTCCCGGGCTTTGACTCCGTCGACTCCGTCGCCGCCGCCAATACGATAACCTATTCGCTTAACTCCATCCTGACGGGAAAGTATTTCGAGGGAGAGAACAAGGTTTACCACGACTATATATATTTTGAGATGAGCCAGAGTTTTGACATAAACGAAGCGACAAGGAGACTCACCTCGTCCGTTGACGAGCGCAGACCCTTTTCAGAGGTTAAGGCGGAGTTGATATACAGGCCCACGAAAAGTTCCACTATAACAGGCAACGGTAAATACAACGTCTATGACAACAGGCTTTCAAGTTATTACGCGGAATTCAGCGTAAAGGACAGGAGGGGTGATACGCTTGCCGTCTCACACAGGTTCGTGCGTGACGATACGAATTTCCTTGAGGGTTCTGCGAGGGTGAACGTAAACAGCGCGATTGACCTCACATTCCTTGAGAGGTTTTCCCTTGACGATATGAGGTCTATCGAGCGTACCATCGGCGTCGAGTATACCCGCCAGTGCTGGTCCGCCGACTTCAATTACTCCGCCAAGCTCGATGAAAAGATCGTCTACCTGGTATTCAGCCTGCGGGGCCTCGGTAAGGTGGCAGGCTTGAAAGGGGCGTTTCAGTAAATACGTTCCAGAGACAGAGGTGTTGACAACCTTTCTTTTCTTAAGGTAAACTGTAACATTAATTTTCGCTCTAGTTTAGCATTCCCTTTATCTTCAACAAGTTCGGATTGTAAGACGGTAACCCTTACTCAAGGTTTAAGCCATGGCAGTAAATAAAGAGCCCTTAGAGATAACCTGTTCCAAATGCAAGGCCAGTTTCAGGCTCTGGATCCCCTCGGATAATCTGGCGGAATGGGAGAGCGGCGCACCGGTAAGCTGTGTAAGGTGCGGCGCCCCTTACATGGTCAGGAAGAGAGAGGGGGAAGGGTTCGAAGTAGAGGCCGTGGCCCCGCTTGATACCCCCGCCGAGTCCAACCAGTCTGTTGAAAAGCCTGAGGACGTTCCTCCGGCGCCCCCTGTGGAGACGGTCCTTGTAGTGGAGGACGATGGACTTTCGCGCAAGATGGTGGAGAATACGCTCAAAGAGACGGACTTGAAGGTTATACTGGCCAAGAACGGAGAGGAGGCCCTGAGGGTGCTGAGGACCGAAGGCATAACGCTCCTCGTAGTTGACCTCTATCTTAAAAA
>BTQV01000154.1:0-3500 GCA_036986055.1 Thermodesulfobacteriota bacterium | reverse complement strand
ACGTTGACCTTATCTGGGCCACCCGCGCAAGGCCCGCAGCCACAGCGGCGGCGGCGGCCGCCACACCGAGCTCGGGGCCTATGAGAGGTATTCCGGCAAGCGCCGCGTATGCGGATTGAGCGGCCCTGTAAGTGTCAATCGTCGTCTGCGCAATGGCGGCGGCTTTCATTACCTCGAACATGGCCCTGTTCTTCGAGTCCGTTGCCACGTAAAGGTTCTCCATGAAATTACTCAGGGCGCCGAAAGAATCGGCGGCGTACTGAATCTTGAAATCCCTGACCTTTCCGGAATAGCCGATGGACATATCGGCGTATGCCTCTTCAATATCGGCCTGCGTCCTGCCGGCGCCCATCATCTCGGTAATGACCTCGGCGTTATAGGATTGGAGCGCCGCGATCTTCCTCTCATACAGGGAATAGGTCTTCGCTATTTCCGAATCTACGTCGCCGGGCCCGGGGTTCCTGTAGGGAGATGATTCGACGAGCCTTGCGAGTTCGCCTTCGGCCCGGCTCATCCTGTTAAGGAGTTCAACCCTTTCGCCGTCGAGCGAGACGACCTTTTCAAGCCCCGTCGCGTATTCGAGGATCCTCTCAACATCACCCGCCGATGATATCCCCGCCAGACTGTCCTTTATCGCCGAAGACGAATCTTCTGCGGACCTCGACGCCTTCTCCATGACAGCAGAGAACTCGTCCTTCGCCTTTATAACAATCTCTAAATTTCTTTCATCCGCCATCGCTCTTTTCCTTTATCTGTCTGAGGCTCTCGACCCTGTACCGTTCCCAGGCCTCTACAAGCCAGTACGGTTGCCCGCCCCACCCGCCGTCGTTAAGCAACTGCCCCGTGGCCTCGATAAGGTAAACAAGCCTTATTACCTCCCAGGACTCCCCCTGGATATACGTAACGGGACACTCGTAAAGCCTCAGGTCGCCGAGGCTCCAGACCTTTTCAGCTCCCTTTTCCCGGAGTTCAAATTACACCTCCTCGGAGTATCGAAAGACCGCCCTCGAACCCTCGGTAAGCCTTTTTTTGTTATTACAGTTACGGGCCTCCCGGAGACGCGAAGTACAGGACCTGCAGTCAAAGGGGCTTCCGTTTCTGGATTCAAAAAAACTCCAACGGAAGCCCGCTGTCAGTTTTTTATTTGACCTTCGGAGAGTTTCTGCGTGTTCTCCATGGCGCGAACGACCTCAAGAACGAGTTCCGTGTCGGCTGTCTCATAGAACTCGGCCGCGTCCGTCACCTCGGCGCCGCCCACATAATATCCCGAGATGGAATCAACATTTTCCACAAACTGTCTCTTCTGAACGGACTGTGAAACCACGGCTATCTTCGATGGGTCGTCAACGCCCTTTGTCTTCGCGGCTATGAGCCTGGAATATTGCTGGACCCTCGAATAGGGGACGAACTTCAACCTTACTATACAGGGGTCTTCCGAATCCCTGTTGCCGCTGTACGCGGGCACGTAGTCGACTACCACATCCTTGTCAAAACTCAATATCGCCATAAAACCTCCTGTTGATAATCCCCGCCCCTTTTAACGGGGGTGGGCGTCAGACCGTCGGCGCGGTATTCTTAAGAAGTATGCCGGCGATATACCCGGTAACAATATCGTCATACAGGGCTTCGTACTTAAGGGTAATCATGGGGTCTTTATCGAGAGTGTAAAGCGGTTCCCCCCCAACGCGCTGCGCCCTGGGGATGTCGATATAAAGGCCGTGGTTATCACCGCCGCCCGCCGGGGTTCTCGTATCCCAGTGGAGACAGAAGTTCGCGGCGGAGGATGAACTTATCCAGTTGGTGAATTCGGATACGGAAGAAAACCCGCTGGCGGGGTCCTCCCAGTCCAGCGTTAACTCGATGGAAACCTTGAACTGCCCCATGCGTGTCTTGTCGGGATAGTCGAGGCCCGAAAGTCTCAGGACGTCTTCCATTCCGTTTTCTATCTTGACGGAAATCTTGTCAGGTTTGATCTGCGTTGCCGAGGCAAAGGAAAAATCGGTATAATCAGGCGCCGTGCCCGTCCTTGTTACGGTCCCGGTGTAGACGCTCAGGTTGTTGTAATCGCACCTCAAGTTCTCGGCCGGGAAGACCGGGGCGGGAAGGCTCGCGGTTACCGTATCTCTGTATTGGCCGAAGAGCTCTGCGGTAAGTTTAAGGTTGCTGCCGGCCTCCTGTACCAACGAGAGGCTCTTTACCCGCCCCCCCACAAAGGGCCAGTTCTTTACAGCGGCCCCCTCGTTAATATTCAGGTTTACGGTCAACGCCCTGGAACCCAGGTTAGCCGTTGAAAAGGGGTCCGCCACAGGTGAAAACATATGATAATATTGTCCAGTCGAGCCGTTCTCTCCGCTTGCCGCACGGCCGAAAAAATGTTTCAGAACCGTCCCGACCATAGAGGGCACAGAGCCTGCTTCGGTGAAAAAAGGCATCTCCATATTACCGGCCCATTTCCTGCTGTAACGGATTACCGACGAGTCTCCCTTGACCGAGTCCTCACCCCTGAACTCCTTCACCCTCCTGTCGTCAAATTCCATGGCGGGGATACCCGGGGAAAGAAGCGGGAGGAAACCCACCACAGTTGATTCTTTCGTGGCGCGTACATTTTCTTCGCCGAGAGCGACATAAAGCTTATTCTCTGACATAGCGCAATATCTCCTTATTCACCTTATTTTACCGGTTTGGATTTTTTTGATTCCACGTTCTACGCCGCGGGCATGCCCGTCCGGTCATTACCGAAGGCCGCCTTTATGACTCCCTGTATCTGACCGACAGGGAATAAACGAGCCTCGACAGGTACATGGAATTTTCAACATCGACGCCTCTCGTGGTAACCCTCGTTACGTAGCCCGTGACGGCAAGCGTGCCTGCGTTCAGGGCGTTGACCGTCAGAGCCCCCCTTATATCGTGTACCCATCTCTGCTGCTCACGCACCATGGCCGAGGGGTCCCTCTCCTTCAAAAGCACCTTTATGGTAAAGGAGCATTCCGCGTATCCGGGCCTCTGGCCGTTGGTATATTCAAAATCCTCGCCCTCATAAAAAATATGACCATAAGGCATCAGGCTCGCCGGGACGTTTTTATCGTCTCTGTATATATCCGGGGAAAGGTGTATTCCCAGGGATTTCAGCACCGCCTTTATGTTGTCGGTTATGGCCCTTACGGTATCCGAGTTGCCCACGTCAGCCTCCGGTGTTTTTCACACATTCCTTTAATACAAACGCCCTTCCGGACACGACTCGCCGGTAGAGGCTCATCTCCTGCCCGCCCTTTTAACATTTATCCTCGACCCGCTCTCAACTCCTGTTATATAGCCGTCTCCAGTTGTGTCGTACTTGAAATTCAGGCCCTTGAATATCTCCTCGGCCTTCCTCTCATATTCTTTCCATATCTCCCACCAGAAGGTTTCGCTCTCCGTTATAAGGCCCTTGCAGACCTCGGCAACGGAACAGTAGATATGGACCTCTCTCAAGTCGTAGGGGTCAACGACAAGTTCCGGTC
>BTQV01000153.1:0-3507 GCA_036986055.1 Thermodesulfobacteriota bacterium | reverse complement strand
TAAAGGGTGAGGCCTATCCTGTGGTCGGTCACCCTGTTCTGCGGGAAGTTGTACGTCCTTATCTTCTCGCTCCTGTCGCCCGTGCCCACTTGCGTTCTTCTATCGAGGGCGATCTTTTTCTGCTGCTCCCGCGTCTTGATGTCGAGTATACGCGCCATCAATATCTTCATGGCCTTCTGCCTGTTCTTATGCTGGCTCTTCTCGTCCTGGCAGGAGACGACGACCCCCGTGGGGAAATGGGTAATCCTTACGGCCGTCTCGACCTTGTTCACGTTCTGCCCGCCGTGGCCCCCGGCCCTGAAGGTGTCCACACGGAGGTCATCGGTGTTTATATCCACCTCCACCTCCTCGGCCTCGGGCAGGACAGCCACTGTAACGGTAGAGGTGTGGCGTCTTCCAGACGCCTCGGTCTCGGGGACCCTCTGCACCCTGTGCACACCGCTTTCGTATTTAAGCTTGGAGTAGGCGCCGCGGCCCTCTATCATGGCTATTATCTCCTTCAAGCCGTTAAGCCCCGTGGGGCTTGAACTCAAGACGTCAACCTTCCAGCCCTGCCTCTCGGCGAACCTCGAGTACATCCTGAAGAGTTCGGCGGCAAAGAGCGCCGATTCATCCCCGCCCGCGCCTGCCCTTATCTCGATGATGACGTTCTTCTCGTCATTGGGGTCCCTTGGCAGGAGCATTACCTTGAGGCTCTTTATAATCTCCTCTTCCCTTTTTTCAAGGAGAGGTATCTCCTCCTTGGCGAGTTCCCTCAGCTCCTCGTCCTTGCCCGAGAGGGCGGCCTTGTATTCGGCCAACTCCTTCTCAACCTCCTTTAAAGCCCCTATGGCCTCGACCATCCCGCTTAGAGCTGAATGCTCTTTGGCGTACTTGCGGTACAGCTCCTGATTGGAGACCACCTCGGGGCTCGCCAGAAGCCCGGCGAGTTCATCGTACTTCTTTTCTATTTCCTTTAACCGCTCTCTAAACATCTTTTTTTATTTCCCTTCAGGCCTTTTTACCACAATGAGGTGGTAAACAAAAAAACCCTTAGCGGGGTTTGCGGCCGGAAAAACAACCGCCACACAGGCGCCGTACTACAGGCCCCTGAACTTTTGCCTTATCTCTTTGGGCATTCCGCAGGTCATCTCGCCCTCGCTGCACGGCCCGCTTACGCAGGCGGGCCCTGAATCGGCGAATATAAAGGGGGCCTTCTCCTTAACGAGGACGACCATCCTCGTGGCCATGTCCCTTATCTCCCACTGGGCCCTCTCGCAGCACCTGAGCCTGAAGAAATGGAGGAGTTCCCTCGCGTTCATCGTGACTATTATCTTTGTGCAGGCGGCGTTTGGCAGGAGGTACCTCGCGTCCTCGGCAGGCACGCCGGCGTCGACAAACTCCTTATACAACGCGTAAAGGCCTGAGACGGCCTCGTCAAAGCGCTCCCTTTTCCCCTCGTCCTCTGAGATAGAGGCCGGCAGCACGTATTCAGGAATTTCGACCTTGACGTAGCGCTGGCTCTGCTGCGAATACGAGGCGAGGCGGTGGCGCACCAGTTGGTGGGACGTAGCCCTTGAGATTCCCTCGATACCGAAGGTAAAAGAGGCGTGCTCGAGGACCGAGAGGTGTCCCATCTTTATAATCTTTCCGAGGAATTTTTCTATTGAGATGGACTTCACCCTGCCCTCGAGTTCCGCTATGGTGGAGTCGGAGTAGCAGAGTCTGGCGGCCAGGGCGACGGTCTTTTCAGGCTCAGGGGTAAAGCTGAGGAGAGTTACCTTCAAGACGCCCCCTGTATCAAGTTTTATTTCTTCTGTATTTTCTCTCGAATTTTTCTATCTTGCCCGCCGTGTCCACGAGTTTCTGAGTCCCTGTGTAAAAGGGGTGGCAGGCGGAACATATCTCAACGGAAATATCCTTCTTTGCGGAGCGTGTCTTTACCACGTTGCCGCAGGCACAGTGGATCGTCGATTCCTCGTAGGCCGGATGTATACCCTCTTTCATGATATAAAAAACCCTCCTCTTAAAAATATCGTTAAAAACCGTGTAGTTAAGCCATTTAATGGGCCGTGGGCGGACCCGCGGCACCCATCCCCCGCCCATATATTCCCAAAAGGCGGCTACATACGGCGAAAAGGCCGCCTCCGATACGCGGGGCCGGAAATATTTAATATTTAATAATAACAACTATAAAATGTCTGTGCAAGGGATTTCTTGCCTTAATACCCTCGGGGTTCAAGGAAAAGGCTTTAAAACGGTTGATTTTTTATGGGCGATAGGCTATATTAGGAAACTAAACATTGGATACTTATTATACTCCCATGGGAAACAAACCGGTAAAAAACAAAGAAGCCCGCCTCAGAATCTCTCAACTCTCCACATTCAACGAAGTAGGAAAGACCCTCACCTCGTCTCTCGACCTCAAGGAAATATTAAAGATAGTCATGGAGAAGATCAGGGAGCTCCTCCACCCTGGAAACTGGTCGCTCCTTCTTATGGACGAAGAGACAAAAGACCTCAAGTTCGAGATAGCCGTTGGCAAGGGCTCGGAGAAGATAAGGGGCATGAGGCTCAAATCCGGCGAGGGGATCGCCGGCTGGGTGGCCAGAGAAAAAAAACCGGTCCTCGTAACCGACGTAACGAAAGACCCGCGGTACTCCAAAAAGGTCGACTCCATAACGAACTACAATACCCGCTCAATCATCTGCGTGCCCCTTGTGGCGCGCGACAGGTGCCTCGGCGTCATAGAGCTTATAAACAGGCCCCGCAGCAAGGTCTTTACCGACGAGGACTTAACGCTCCTCACCACACTTGCCGACTATACGGCCATAGCCATTGAAAACGCCATATACTTTAAAAGGATCCACGAACTCACCATAACCGACGACCTTACGAAACTATATAACGCCAGGTACCTCCATATGCGCCTCAACGACGAGGTGGAGAGGGCCAGGAGGTTCGGGTA
This sequence comes from Thermodesulfobacteriota bacterium, assembly GCA_036986055.1. Taxonomy (GTDB): domain Bacteria; phylum Desulfobacterota; class GWC2-55-46; order GWC2-55-46; family JADFVP01; genus BTQV01. Next base: position 560 of record BTQV01000153.1, on the reverse strand, counting down.
CGACCTCTCCATGATATTTATCGACCTCGATTATTTCAAGAAGATAAATGACAACCACGGACACCTCTGCGGCAGCAAACTCCTCGCCGAGGTGGGAAGCCTTTTAAAGAAGATAATCAGGTCCGTTGATATGGCCTTCAGATACGGCGGCGACGAGTTCATCATCCTCATGCCCGAGACACCCAAGAAGAACGCGAGGATAGTCGCGAACAAGATAAGGACGGAGCTGAAAAAGGCCGTCTTTCTCAAGGAAGAGGGCGTGAACTGCAGGATAACGGCCTCTTTCGGCGTGGCCTCGTACCCGAAGGACGCCGCCGACAAAACAGAACTTATCCATATGGCCGACAACGCCATGTACAGGGTAAAAGACAAATCAAGGGACGGCGTGGCCGTGGCTTAACCCCGGATAACGCACACGCCGCCGCCAATATAACCCGAGCGTTCAGGAAAACGGAGACCAAGCAATGAAAAAGATACTTCTGGCCATCCTTTTGATCGGCCTCATCGGATGCACCGGCGTGGTCTCAAATACCGAAGGGGTGAGCTTCTCGAGAGACCAG
>BTQV01000152.1:0-3567 GCA_036986055.1 Thermodesulfobacteriota bacterium | reverse complement strand
TTTATGCCCTTTCCCAAGTTCAGGGGCCCTTTCGATGATTTTTTCAAGGACTTCGACCAGTTTTTTAACGAGGCCCCGAGGGAGTTCAAGCGCCAGAGCCTGGGCTCGGGCTTTATTATCAACAGGGAAGGTTACATACTCACAAATAACCATGTCATAGAGAACGCCACCGAGATAATGGTGACGCTCTCGGGAGACAAGAAGGATTACAAGGCTAAGGTCATAGGCAAGGATAAGAACCTCGACATAGCACTCATAAAGATAGACGCAAGTAACCTGCCTGTAGCCACCCTCGGAGATTCCGACAGACTCGAGATAGGCGAATGGGTCCTTGCCATTGGAAACCCCTTCGGCCTCGGCGGCACTGTTACCGCCGGCATAGTAAGCCAGAAGGGGAGGATAATAGGGGCCGGCCCCTATGACAATTTTATTCAGACAGACGCCTCCATCAACCCCGGCAATTCGGGTGGTCCTCTCTTTAACACGGCAGGAGAGGTGGTGGGCATAAATACGGCGATTATCGCCGGAGGCCAGGGCATTGGTTTCGTCACCCCCATAAACATGGCCAAGGACGTGCTCGTCCAGCTCAAGGAATACGGCCGCGTGACAAGGGGATGGATAGGCGTGGGAATCCAGGCCATGACACCGGAGCTTGCGAGGTCATTCGGCCTTAAAGAGGCCAAAGGCGTACTCGTATCCTCTGTAAACCCCGGGGACCCGGCTGACAGGGCCGGTGTAAAAACGGGCGATATTATCGTATCCTTTGACGACAAGCCCGTAAGGGAGCTGAACGACCTTCCGAGGATTGTGGCGGTAACGCCTCCGGGCAAGAAGATAAAGTTAAAGGTCATAAGGGACGGCAAGGAAAAGACGCTCTTTATAAAGGTTGCCAAAAAGAAGGAGGAAGGGGCCGCGGAAAAAGAGAGAAAAGAGTCCGCACCCGATGAAAGACTGGGGTTGGACGTCAAGCCCCTTACACCGGAACTCGCCGACAGGCTGGGCGTCAAGGAGAGCGAGGGCGTTTATATAAGTTACGTAAAACCCGACGGCCTCGCTTCGGAAGCGGGTCTGCGGCGCGGGGACGTCATTAAGGAGATAAACAGGAAACGCATAAAGACCTTAAGCGACTACAGCGCCGCCATAAAAGAGTCCAAAGGGCAAAAGGATATCCTCTTTCTTGTAAGAAGAGGTCCAAATACCATATACGTCGTCGTGCCGGTTGACAGGTAAATGTCTCCGCCGCGTTCTTTGCGGCCCCTGTTGTCCGGAGGCCGTAAGAACCCCTTATAACAAGAGGAGTCCCTATTGGCGGCATACATAGTTGCCCTCACAGGCGCGAGCGGCGCCGTTTACGGCCTGAGGCTTATAGACGAACTGTTAAAGGGGGGGTACGGTGTCGACATGACGGCCTCGCCTACGGGTTTATTGATTATGGAGCACGAACTCGGCCTTGATGTTAAAGAGGCCGGGGTTTTAGAGGCTGTAAGGGGATATCTGAAAGAGGAGAGGCGCAGGGCCGGTGAGGCGGGCGCGACCGTCAAGTCTTCTGGGCCCAAGGGTGTGCTCAACTATTACCCGGCCCATTCCATCGCCGCGCCCATGGCGAGCGGGTCGTCTCTCGCGAGAAATATGGTCGTCTGCCCCTGCTCCATGGGCACGCTTTCGAGGATCTCAACGGGGGCGTCCTCCAACCTTATCGAGAGGGCGGCGGACTGCGTCTTGAAAGAGAGAGGCCGTCTCGTTCTCGTTCCGAGAGAGACCCCGCTTAATTCCATACACCTTGAAAACATGCTGAGACTCTCAAGGTCCGGGGCCGTTGTGCTTCCGGCCATGCCCGGTTTTTATTCCAAACCCTCGACAATAGACGAACTGATTGATTTCATCGTGGGAAAGGTCCTCGATGTGCTAGGCATAGAAAACTCTCTCTTTAAAAGGTGGGAAGGGTAGTTTTAATCTTCTCCCCGTATTTTAAGTCTAAACAAACAATGCTCGACATAAAACTTTTAAGAGAAAACCCATCGGAAGTTGAAAGCCGTCTCAACACAAGGGGCCCGGGCGTGAGCCTTCAAGTGTTCAGGTCCCTCGACGAAAAGAGGAGGACGCTTTTAAAAGAGGTGGAGTCCTTGAAGCAGACCCGTAACTCCGTCTCAATGGAGATAGGGAGGCTCAAAAAAGATAAGAAGGACGCCGCCGCCCTTGTCCACGAGATGCAGGTGGTCTCGGAGAGGATAAAAAAACTCGACGAAGAGGTGAAGGGGGCTGATGAGGCGTTGAAGGGGTTTTTGCTCGAGATACCCAACCTGCCGCACGGAAGCGTGCCTGTCGGCGTGGACGAGACGGAAAACGCCCTCGTAAGGTCATGGGGGGAGCCGCGGGAGTTCACCTTCAACCCCATGGAGCACACGGATATCGGAGAGGGGCTCGGCATACTCGACTTCAAGAGGGCCGGCAAGATCTCCGGGGCGCGGTTTTCGCTCCAGAAGGGCGCGGGCGCGCTCCTTGAAAGGGCGCTCATAAACTTCATGCTCGATATCCATACCATGGAGCAGGGCTATCTCGAGGTCCTTCCTCCCTTTATGGTCAACAGCGCCGCGTTGACGGGCACGGGGCAACTCCCCAAGTTCTCCGATGACCTCTTCAAGATAGAGGGCTGGGACCATTACCTCATACCAACGGCCGAGGTCCCCGTAACGAACATCCACGCAGGGGAGATTTTAGACGGGCCGGACCTGCCGCTCTATTATACCGCCTATACGCCGTGCTTCAGAAAGGAGGCCGGCTCTTACGGCAAGGACGTAAAGGGGCTTATAAGACAGCACCAGTTCAACAAGGTGGAGCTCGTCAAGTTCGCCGAGCCCGAGACCTCTTATGAAGAACTTGAAAAACTCACAGCCGACGCCGAGGAGGTACTTAAGAGGCTCGCCCTCCCTTACAGGGTCGTCAACCTCTGCACGGGAGACCTCGGCTTTTCAGCGGCAAAGACCTATGACATCGAGGTATGGCTCCCGGGCCAGGCAAGGTATAGAGAGATTTCCTCGTGCAGCAATTTTGAGGACTTTCAGGCAAGGCGCGCCAGCATAAGGTACAGGCCCAGGGGCGGCAAACCCCGTTTTGTCCACACCATTAACGGCTCGGGCCTCGCCGTTGGCAGGACCGTTGTGGCCATACTGGAAAACTACCAGACCGAGGACGGGGGTGTAGTAATACCAGAGGCCCTCGCGCCTTACATGAACGGGGTTGAAAAAATAGAGAAAAAGAGATAGATTTCTTGTGCTAACCGGCGGCAAAGTTTTAATTAAACGAGGCTGACCCTTTTAGGTTTAAAGAATTTTGTAAAGGGATTTTCTCTGCAATCTTACGCAAAAAGCGTTTTTATTGAAATGAGGCCGATGCTCTCCCCTTTCACGAGGCCGGGCGTTTTTCGGGCGTCAAAACTTGAAACTTTGTCAGGGGATTTTTACCTGTCCACTAACCGGAGGGTTAGCCTAATGGTAAGGCAGCGGTCTTGAAAACCGCCGGGCTTACGCCTTTGGGGGTTCGAGTCCCTCACCCTCCGCCATTGTTTTT
>BTQV01000151.1:0-3642 GCA_036986055.1 Thermodesulfobacteriota bacterium | reverse complement strand
TCTGACAAATTTTTGCGGAGACGGGCTTTTTGCGGATTTGTGCGCGCGCTGTCGCCTATATTTGAAAAAGGGGGATATGAGGGGGCGTATTGAGACTACCTCCTCAACCTGTTCCTGACGGCGAGGGCTATGGGCTATATGATTTTATCGCCTTTTTTAATATTGTGACGTGCACACAATATTTGTACATTTTCGGCCTTTACCGATGTACCACCTTTAGAAAAAGGTAAAATATGATCGAAGTGTAAATCGTCTTTTGCGGTACACATGACGCATTGGCCCTTGTCACGTTTCCAAACTTCTAATTTTACTGAAGTTGGAATAACGCGACGACGCTGTGGGTGTGTTGAAGCAGGCAAGGTGAAATCTTCTTCACCCTCCACTGCAACTAATTTAAATTTAAAAACTCTTCTTTTGTCATCGTTTTCACGCCAAGCATCAACTAAATGAAAAACACCGTTATATGACCAGATGCCTTGCCTAATCTTCTCATAGACTCTCACTCGCTCGGCCCTACGTTTTCCCTTCTTGTAAGCCTGTGCTGCTCTAAAGAATTTACCGTTCTGTGTTAATGTTCCATTAATCGTTTTTTCGGGCTGATCTATTTCTTTAGGATTAGAAATTACCTGTGTTCTAGGCTCATCGTGTCCTTCATAAATCAAAGTAGAACCATCGTCCTCTAAACGATCTCGATATGGTGCATTTGCTCTAACAGACATAAGGATTACCGAATGGCTACCACCAAGGTTAAAATTCATACCTCGTTGGAGGCTTGTACCCTCACGTTGACACATTTCAAGATAAGAGATTATTTCATTTGACATGCCTTACCAATCTCAGTCCAGCGTCTTTTTCTTGAGTTTCGGCGGGAAGTCTTCTCTGCCCGGGAGTCTTTCGGTAAGGCGGGAGTCAATCTCGCCTTCCTCACTCGGCGGTTTCTCTTTCTTCTTGAGGACTTCCACAACGGCGTCTCCCATCTCAGTGCATGTGACGAGTTTCGTGCTGGTTTGAGTCTTGTTGAAAATATCGGCGGTCCTCAAACCGCTTGTCAAAACCTCTTCCACCGCCTCCTCTACAAAGACAGCCGCGTCCTCCATGTTGAAGGAGTACCTCAGCATCATGGCGCATGAGAGGATGGCGGCAAGCGGGTTGGCCGTATCGGTGCCCGCGATGTCAGGCGCGCTCCCGTGTATGGGCTCGTACATGGCGCGTGTCCTCGTGGGGCCGAGCGAAGCCGAGGGGAGCATGCCTATGGAGCCGGTGAGCATGGCCGCCTCGTCGGAGAGGATGTCGCCGAAGGTGTTTTCCGTTACTATGACGTCGAATTGACCGGGGTTCCTGATTAACTGCATGGCGCAGTTGTCAACGTACATGTGCGAGAGCTCGACCTCGGGGTACTCGGTGCCAACGTCGGTTACGACGTTCCTCCACAGTTCCGTTGCCTCAAGGACGTTGGCCTTATCTACACTTACGACGTTATTTCTCCGGAGCTTGGCCACCTCGAAGGCAACGACAGCTATCCTCTCTATCTCGGTGGTGTTGTAAGAGAGGGTGTTTATCCCCCTCTCCGTGCCGTCGGGGAGTTTCTCAATGCCCCTTGGCTCGCCGAAATAAAGCCCGCCCGTAAGCTCCCTTACGACCATCAAGTCCACGCCGTCTATGACCTCGGGCTTCAAGGTCGATGAGTCGATGAGGGGTTTGAAAAACTTTACGGGGCGCAGGTTGGCAAAAAGCGCCAATTCCTTTCTTAACGTTAGGAGCGCCCTCTCGGGCCTTATGGCATAATCGAGGGCCTCCCACTTGGGCCCCCCTACTGCCCCGAGGAAGACTGCGTCGCTCCTGAAGGCGTAGTCGAGTACTTCGTCGGTAAGGGGTTTCTCGTACTTGTCAATGGATGCCCCGCCCACAAGGGCCTGGGGTAGATCGAACTCTATCTGGAACCTCTTGCCCATCATCATCAGCACCTTCACCGCCTCTTTCGTAATCTCCGGGCCGATGCCATCGCCCGGAAGAACCAGCACCTTGAACTTCTTCAATTTATAAACTCCTCAGGTAGTTTTTTTTTACTGAAAATGCGTTCGCCGTCATTTACTCTTCCACGGCCTCTGAAATCTTCTGGAGCGACTCGATGAACTCGTCAACCCCGCTTATGGGTATAACTACGGTGGATTTCCTGTCGTTCGAAAGTTCGGCGATCTGCAAGAACCTGCCGCGGCTGTTCTCTCTAAGGTCAACAAAAAGGGTCTTGTTCTCGATATGGAGTTTATCGCTGGCGACTATCCTGCTTTTTGTCCCCTCCTTCATCCTATCTTCCCCTTTCTTTTTATGGCATTCAACAGGCCGCCGGCCTTTATCAACTCCTGCATGAACTCCGGCACGGGTCTTGCCTGAAATACGCGCTTTTTCGTGAGATTGCGTATCTCTCCCCTGTTAATGTCCACCTCGAGCGTATCGCCCGTCTTCGTCGCCCTCACCGCCTCCTTTGATTCGAGTATGGGCAGGCCCATGTTAAAGGAGTTGCGAAAAAATATCCTCGCGAAACTCTCGGCGATAACGCAGGAGACACCTGCCGCCTTTATGGAGATTGGGGCGTGCTCGCGAGAAGAGCCGCAACCGAAATTCTTTCCAGCCACTATGATGTCGCCTTTTTTCACCTTCTTGCTGAAGGAAGCGTCCTGGTCCTCCATACAGTGCTTGGCCAGTTCCTTCGGGTCAGAGGTGTTAAGGTACCTCGCGGGAATTATCCTGTCCGTGTCTATGTCTGCGCCGAACTTCCAGACCTTGCCCCTGAACTTCATCGCCACCCCTTTCGGATTTTTATTATTAAGCAATCAATGTTTGTATACGGAAATCAACTGCAAGGCGCCTTTCAACAAGAACGTCCTGTTAAAACCCCTGAAGCCCGTCTTTCTCAGGAGCCCCTGTATGTCCGTGGACGTCCATGCCCTCGCCTCCTTCCCCTCGACAAAAAGGAAGAGGAGGTTTTGAAGAAATCCGGCCATCCCACTTGCCCTGTGAAAATCGAGTATGACGAGACGGCCACCTTTTTTAAGTACCCGCTGAGACTCTTTTATCGTCGCGGCGGCCATAGGAACGGGTATCTCGTGGAGGCCGAAAGACGCGAAGACCCTGTCAAAAGTCCCGTCATGAAAGGGCAGACTCACCGAGTCGCCGCGTACCCTCTCGATGCTTATTTTCTGCTTCCGGGCCTTTTCCCCGGCCACCCTGAGCATGCCTTTGCTTATGTCAAGTGCCGTAACACTTGCGCCCTCTTTGGCGGCCATGAGAGAGACGGTGGCCGTGCCTGAAAAAATCTCGAGCGCCGCCATGCCCTTTAACGGCGCGGCCTCTTTAATAATAGCCTCGCGGAACCTCAACTCGCCGCCGAAAAAGAGACCGGCAAACCACATGGAGAGGTCATAAAAAGGCGCCGCGAAGTCGAAGTTGCGCGAGCGGAAGTGGCGGTCCTTTTTCGCCATCACGTCTTTTTATTAAATATCCGGCGTATACGAAAGAGCAGGGAAATCAGGCGGCCTTCCTTCCCGCCACCTCATCGGGGTGGGCTATGTATCCTTTTACCGCCGAGGCGGCGGCTACCGCCGGGTTCGTGAGGTATACCTCGCTTTTGGGATGGCCCATCCT
>BTQV01000150.1:0-3694 GCA_036986055.1 Thermodesulfobacteriota bacterium | reverse complement strand
GGCATGCCCACCATGTTGAAGGTCCATATGAGTATGCCGTGCTTCTTTAACCTCTTGCATACGTCGACTATCAACTTGTTGGTCATGCGCCTGTTCATCATCTCTTTTCTGTATTCCTCGTCCCCGCACTCAAGCCCTATAAGGACCATGAAGCATCCCGCGTCACTCAGGCGCTTGAGGTTTTCATCCGAGCAGGTCTCGGGCCTCGCCGCGCAGTAAAAAGGCTTACCTACCCTCTCCCTGTATTTAACGGAGAACTCCTCGAGCCAGGCCGGAAAGAGCGTAAGGTTGTCGTCGTGAAAACCGACATAATCAAAATCGTAGTTCTCCTTCAGGCTCGCTATCTCATCTACCACATTGTCCACGGAGCGCATCCTGAGATATTTGTTCTTGTTCGAATAGAGGCTCTTGAAATAAAAATTCGAGCAGTAGGTGCAGTGGTAAGGGCAGCCCCGGCTCGCCATGACCTTGACGTTCCTGTCTCCTTTCTTGGAGAGGTCAAGGTGGGCCTGGTAATCGAACATCGTCCTGTCCCAGAAGGGCAGTCCGTCGAGGTCTTCTATGAGGGGGCGTATCCCGTTCTTATAAACCTCTCCGTCTACTTTGACCCACAGGTTTTTAATCCTGCTTATATCGGCCCCCTTTTCCAACCCGTTCACAAGGTCAAGGAGCGCCCCCTCGCCCTCGCCGCGGCAGATTACGTCTATGGAAGGGTGGGCTATGACCTCGTCGGGAGCGAGCGTGGGGTAATACCCGCCCGCTACCGTCGTAACAGAGCCGTCGACGCCCTTTATAAAATCACATATACACTTAACCCACTGAAACCCCGTCTCAAAGACGGTAAAGCCCACAAGGGCGGGGTTGAACGCGGCGAGCCCCTCCCTGATGAGGTCAAGGTCCTCTGCGCTTAAGTTCTTCTTGGAAGAGACTATGTCGAGGAGCCGCGTAGTATGGCCGTGCTTCTTCAGATAAGCCGAAAGCGAGCCGAGCCCCGTGGGGTATGTGTGGTCGGACCCTATGTTTATGAACATCACCTTCATCGGATTAACCCAGTTTCGCGTATTTTCTCAGGTAACTATAAAAATAAAAATCTACGGGGAACTTGAAAAACATATGCTTCCACCTGAGCTTGACGATGCCCTTGTAGAGGTTGAAGGCCATGAAATAGACGGCCTTGTAAGCCCTGCTCTTTATCTTGCTCCCCACGAGGTCGTAGGAATCGGGGTCGAGAAAGAAAAAAATGTATATGGAGAGCATTAGGATAAACTGTGCCTGGTCGTTCCTTATCCATTTCTGCCTCACCTTCATCTTGTTCACGTCTTCGGCGGCTATGAGGAATTTGCTCCAGTCCTCGAATTTCTCGGGGAGATCTATGCCCAGCGCCTTAGCCTTGCTGAAGATGGTTGTACTGGGGTAGGGTAGATAAAGGGCGAACATGAACCTTATCCTCGGATGGAGTTCGAAGAGGTCCTTTATCTGCCATAGAGAGACCATTATCTCTTCGTCGACCTTCTTCTGGCAGACACTCGCGTCGGTGGACCAGGGGAAGCCCACGAGGTATGAGCAGAGGAGCTTGATATCGTGCTTGTGGCAGTTCCTCGCCAGCTCAAGCACGTCTCCCGCCTTTACGTCCTTCATCATGTAGTCGAGGGTCTCCTGGTCGCCTGACTCCGCGCCCGTCAGTATGCACTCCATGCCGCTCTTTTTCATCAACTTCCACAGTTCGTCGTCATACTTCTTGAGGGTGCCCGTCCTGCCGTTGACGTTTCCCCATTTCAGTTTCAGGTTCCTTTCGAGAATCAGTTCGCACATCTTCCTGACCCTCTCCTGGTTTGTAAAAAAGTTACTGTCAATAATAGCCACGGCGTCAAGGTTGTATTTCTCCTTCATATCGGCGAGTTCGTCGACTATCCTCTCTGCGGAAAGCCCGGCCCACCTCCTTTTGGTGACTATCTCCTCGACGCAGAAGCCGCAGCGGTGGGGACAACCGTAACTCGTATAATAATTGAGGCTCCTGTGGCCGTATTCCTGGTTATTTATAAACTTCTCAACGTCTATGAGGTGATAGGGGATGGGCGGGAAATTATCAAGGCTCTCTATGGGGGCCTCGGTGTTATTTATGACCTGGCCGTTCTCCTTATAGGCTATCCCCCTTATCCCTTTTATTTCGCCGCCCTTTTCCAGGCAATGCACGAGTTCGGTGAAGGTCCTCTCGCCTTGACCCTTTACGACTATATCCACGTACTCGTCCTTGGCCGTCTCAGCCGGCAGTATGGAAGGGTGCCATCCGCCCCAGACTATGGGCAGATCGGGATAATTTTTCTTCACTTCTCTGGCGACGTCCCTGCCCTCGGATATCTGGTATCCCGTCATGCTTGAGATACCGAGGCATATGGCGTCGGCGCATTCCCTCACCACCTCTTCCTTGAAGTTCTTGTGCGTTACGGGATGAATAATCTTTATTTCATACCCCTCTGTAGCGAGCACCCTTGAGATGGCCAGCAGCCCCAGCGGCGCCCCGTAATAGGGACGGGTCGCTGAAAAAGGGTTTGGATGGAACAACACTACCTTCTTCTTCATATCAGCCTCTCCTCAACATAATATTCAATCTTTTTTCCTTAACCCCGTTATCCCAGGCGTCCGCGGTTCATCCGTTTTACGAACGATACATGCAAACGTACTCATTTCTTCCTGCATACGACCATCAACTCCCTTAAAAACCACTTGTTCATAAAGATGCGCCTGTTGGACCAGGCGAAAATCTTATGCAACAGGGGCTCGGTCATTTCCACGTCCTCCTTGCCGTAATCCACGGAACTCGTACCCTCAAAGACAACCCGCTCTTCAAGGGTCTCGAAAAATCTCCTGCAAAAAGCGCCGAAACCAACCGGTGTAAAGGTAAAAGGATGCTCCACGTTCCTTAAAAAAGGGATGACTTCGCTCGTCTTTTTCAAAAAAGTTATAAAGGGCGTATAGGTGTAGATGGATAAAATCACAAGGCCCTTATCCTTTACGACCCGTTTTATCTCTCGCATGACCTGGTCTACGTTGTCCATGTGGTCGAGGGCGTTCCTGCAAAGGACCACGTCAAAAAAACCGTCGGCAAAGGGTATGTTTTCGCCGCTCCCCGTGAGGAGCCTGATCTTGCCCGAAAGTTTCTCCCTGTCTTTTTCCAGAAACTCCTTTGCGAGAGGGTCCACCCCGTACTTGACTCCCCGGGTAAAGAGCACCGAAGGACAGGTCGCGCCGCACCCGAGATCGAGTATCTTCGTATCCCTGGAAAAGCCATACCTCGACTCGACCTCCCCGAAGACCTTCGAATATTTACTGAGGAGCTCCTTGAATTCACTCTCCCTGAAAAAATCCTTCTTCCAGTATATCCTCTCGATATCCTGGGCCATCTCCCATCTCTTACTGTGTACATGCATAGGTCACTTCTCCAGCTTTAGTGATATTGATACGGACGGCGTCTTGAGGGAGCCGTTCAAGTTGTCGTTCTTAGAATCCACCCACTCAAAGACCTTCAACGCCGCCATCATCGGGTCAAAACCACGCTTCCCTCCTCCGTCGTCGCGCCATTCGAACTTTTCCATCGACTTCCTGACTGACCGGGGCACCGGTAGTTTGGAGGAAAATATTTTTCCAAGCCTTAAGATGTGATAATTGAATGGAACGCAGTAACTCGTCAGATTAT
>BTQV01000149.1:0-3704 GCA_036986055.1 Thermodesulfobacteriota bacterium | reverse complement strand
GGTCCTCTCTCTTGAGATATATTTTCGCGCCATTCGTCTTTTCCGTGAGCCGCTCGGCAAAGTACAGCGGCGTGGGCCTGCCCACGTATTCCCTCAGGTAAAAACCGAGCTCCTCCTTGAAACCAGGGTCTTTTTTAAGCCTTGAGTATGCCTCTTCGAGTTCGATGACCGCCGGCACAAGGGTCTCGGAGATATACCTCCCGCCGTATATCCCGAAGTGGCCTCTCCTGTCAGGTATCTTTTTCATTATTCACCTTCGAAGTTTTTTTTGATTTTCTTAAAACTCAACAAAGACCCCTCGCCTCTTTTATAAAGGCGGAGACCTTCGCATGGTCCTTTTTGCCGGGGCTCTCCTCGATGCCTGAGCTTACGTCAACGCCGTAGGGTCTTACGCGCGCTACGGCGTCGCCTACGTTATCCGGCGTAAGCCCGCCCGAGAGTATAATGCGCCCGAACTCCTTGGCGGCCACGGCTGTATCCCAGTCAAAGGTCTCGCCCGTACCCCCCGGCAGACCTTTTTTGTAGGCGTCAAGGAGAAAGGCTGAGACTTCGTAGCCCGCCATTTGCTCTATATCTTTAATATCCCTGATTCTCAGGGCCTTAATAACCCTCACGCTCATCTGCCGGCAGTACCCCGGGGGCTCATTGCCGTGGAGTTGTACGGCGTCGAGGGCCGCGACCCTTATAACGGCGTTGACCTTTTCGGCGTCTTCGTCTACGAAGACGCCTACGCACGTTAAAAAAGGCGGGAGCCCTGCGATAATCTCCGCCGCCTTTTGAGGCTCTATATACCGGGGGCTCTTTTCCCAGAATATAAAACCCAGGGCGTCGGCGCCCGAGTCGGCCGCGAACACGGCGTCACCAAAGTTAGTTATGCCGCATACCTTTATCCTCACCAAAATTACCGCTCCCGTAAAAATTTTTCACCAATTAAAGAGCCCCGGCGCCGAGGAGTTCCCTCAACTTGCCACCCTCGTCCTCTTCCCTCATAAGCGACTCTCCTACGAGAAAGGCGCTTACGCCTGCGGCCTTTAACGAGACTATATCGCCGCGCGTCTTTATGCCGCTCTCTGAAATAATAATCTTGTCTTCGGGCACAAGAGGGGCGAGCCTCAGAGTCGTATCTATATCCGTCGTGAAGGTCTTGAGGTCGCGGTTGTTTATGCCTATTACCTTTGCCCCGGCTTCGAGGGCGATCTCAAGCTCCCCCTCTGTATGCACCTCCACAAGCGGGGTCATTGAGAGGTTTTTTGTCAGTTGAATAAATTTTTTCAAGTCTTCGGTGCCGAGTATGTTTACGATAAGGAGTACCGCGTCCGCTCCGGCGGCGCGGGATTCGTATATCTGGAACTCATCGAGGATAAAATCCTTTCTCAGTACGGGTATGCCGACGTTATCCTTTATAAGGGTAAGATAAGAGAGGTCGCCGTGAAAAAATTTCTTTTCAGTAAGTACGCTCAGAGCCACGGCCCCGTTCTTCTCATAGGACCTCGCTATGTCGAGGGGGGAAAAATCAGCGCGTATTACGCCTTTTGAAGGGGAGGCCTTCTTTACCTCGGCGATTATCCTTATCGCCCCTTCCCCTCCCTTTTTGCCCACGGCATAACAAAAATCCCTCACCGGAGGACCCGCCGCGGCCCCCGCTTTGATTTCTTTCAGTTTTTCGGAAAAATCCGGAGAAGCCTTCAGGACGGAAAGTTCCTCTTCCCTGCTCTTTATTATCTCTTTCAGCGCCACCGTCTCAACCATCTTACGAAGAATTTTTTTATGAAATAAAAACTACCTGTTAGAGACCTCTTTGAGCCTCTCGAGTTTTTCAAGGGCAAGCCCCGAGTCTATGGCCCCCCTCGCCTCGGCAACGCCCTCCTCCATGGTCCCCGCCTTTCCACCAGCCACTATGGCCGCGGCGCTGTTAAGGATTACAACGTCGCGTCGAGGGCCCTTGTTGCCGTTGAATATATCGAGGATAATGGAGGCGTTAACCTCGGGGTCGCCCCCCTTCAGGTCACGGGCCTCGCACCTTTCAAAACCAAAGTCCTCTGGTTTTATATGGTACGTCTTTATCGAGGACCCTTTCAGTTCCGTCACCCTCGTCTCGCCCGTGAGGGTTATCTCGTCGAGGCCGTCCTCGCCGCGCACCACAAATGCGTGCTCACACCCCAGGTTATAGAGGACCTTGGCGAGCATATCGGTAAGGGCCGGGTCATATACGCCCAGGACCTGCCGGGCGGCCCCGGCCGGGTTTGTAAGGGGCCCCAGTATATTGAATATCGTCCTTATGCCTATCTCGCGCCTTACGGGAGCCGCGTACTTCATCGCTCCGTGGAGAATGGGCGCGAAGAGGAAACCTATGCCCACATCCGCAAGGCACTCCTCCACCCTCTCCACCTCGGCCTCGATATTTACGCCAAGGGCCTTTAAGACATCGGCGCTTCCGCTCTTTGAAGAGACGGACCTGTTCCCGTGCTTGGCGACGATAACCCCGGCAGCGGCCGCCACAAAGGCCGAGGCCGTGGAGATATTGAAGGTCATGGATTCGTCTCCGCCCGTTCCGCAGGTATCAACTATGTCGCCCTCCGGGACCGAGACCTTCGTCGCCTTCTCGCGCATCACCCTGGCAGCACCTGTTATCTCGTCGACGGTCTCGCCCTTTAGCCTCAGGGCCGTTATATAGGCGGCTATCTGCGCCGGGCTCGCCTCTCCTCCCATTATGGCGTACATGGCCCCGGCCGACTCATCCTCGGTGAGGTCAATGCCGTTCACAACCTTTGAGATGATCTCTTTTATCATGGGCCTGCCCTTATCTTCCCGGCGTATGGAACAAAACATTACTGGTCACCCCCTCAGGCGTATCTCGTCAAAAAATTTTTAAGTATATCCTTACCCGCGGCCGTGAGTATTGATTCGGGATGGAACTGCACCCCTTCGATGGGGAATTCCCTGTGCCTTATACCCATTATCTCGTCCATATCCGTCCACGCGCTTACCTCAAAGACAGGGGGAAGGGTATCTCTCCGGACTATGAGCGAATGATAACGGTTTGCCTGGAACGGGTCCTCTATGCCTTCGTATATGGTCCTGCCGTCGTGAAAGACCATGGAGGTCTTTCCGTGCATGATGCGCTCCGCCCTTATAATCTCCGCACCGAAGGCGTATGCCACGGACTGGTGTCCCAGGCACACCCCGAGTATGGGGACGCGTCCGGCGAAGTGTTTTACAACCTCTACGGAAATACCGGCTTTGCGGGGGTCGCAGGGCCCCGGTGAGATGACGATACAGCGCGGTTTTTTCCTCTCAATCTCTTCAACCGTTATGGCGTCGTTCCTGTAGACCTCAACGCTCGTACCGAGCTCAAGGAAATATTGAACGAGATTATAGGTAAAGGAATCATAATTATCTAGCATCAAAAGCATTTTTCAGCGCAACCCTTCTATTTTTCCAAATAATATTTTTTTGTGCAATCCCTTTATGGGCCTTTTGCCGTAACAGGGCATTCAATCCTTATGCCTTGTTTTCAACCAAACCCATTACCAGAGGCCCTTTCTCGCCATCTCAATGGCCTTTATCATGCCGCGGGCCTTGTTCTCCGTCTCCTCGAATTCCTTTTCAGGAACAGAGTCGGCCACAATACCGGCGCCGGCCTGTATGTAAATGGTCTTGTCCTTTATAACCATGGTCCTTATGGCTATGCACATGTCCATGTT
>BTQV01000148.1:0-3725 GCA_036986055.1 Thermodesulfobacteriota bacterium | reverse complement strand
ACGGGCCAGACTGAGGGCTCCGTGGACATCGCGAGGCTCGCAGGGCTCAACCCAGCGGGCGTCATATGCGAGATAATGAACGAAGACGGACAGATGGCGCGTATGGCCGACCTCGAGGCCTTCGCCGAAGAGCATAACCTCATGATCGTAACCATAGCGGAGATTATAGAGTACAGGCTGAGGTACGACAGCCTCGTAAAGAAGGCTGGAGAGGCCTTTCTCCCAAGTAAATACGGCGGCGACTTCACGGCCGTGGCATATACCAACGACGTGGACTTTAACGAGCACCTCGCCCTTGTGAAGGGCGAAATAGACCCCGATAAGCCGGTCCTTGTGAGGGTCCATTCCGAATGCCTAACAGGCGACGTCCTTGGCTCGGAGCGTTGTGACTGCGGCGAGCAGTTAAAGGGGGCGCTCGCGATGATAGAGAAGGAGGGGAGCGGCGTATTTCTCTACATGCATCAGGAAGGAAGAGGCATAGGGCTCGCCAACAAGATTAAGGCCTACGCGTTGCAAGACAAGGGGCTCGACACTGTGGAGGCCAACAGGAGCCTGGGTTTCAAGGCGGACCTCCGGGATTACGGCATAGGCGCGCAGATATTACTGGACCTCGGCGTGCGTAAGATGCGTATGATAACCAACAACCCCAAGAAGATAGTTGGACTCGAGGGGTACGGCATTGAGATAACCGAGAGGGTCCCCCTGGAGTCGGTTCCCCACAGGCGCAACGTCAGTTACCTGAGGGTCAAGAAGGAAAAGATGGGCCATATTCTGAACAAACTCGATGATGTGAAGGATTCCTGAACTCCTCAAATAGTGCGAGCCATTTATTGTGGCGGTAGTCGGGAAGTGACGGATCTGGCCTTCATATGGTTCGCGGCGCAGATTTCAGACGGGGAAGAACCCGGACGCCCGGGGCAGGCTTAATATTAATCTTTAAAAGGAGGCTCTATGCCAAGGATATTCGAAGGCAACCTCTCCGCAGAGGGCTTGAAATTCGCCGTTGTGGTAAGCAGGTTCAATGATTTCATAGGCGCCAAACTCCTCGAAGGCGCCCTCGATACCCTCGTGAGGAGCGGGGCAGGGGATAAGGACATTGACGTTGTAAAGGTCCCCGGGGCCTTTGAGATGCCCGTTGCGGCCAAGAGGCTCGCGGACAAGAAGGTTTATGACGCCATAATCTGCGTGGGCTGCATAATAAGGGGCTCAACGCCTCATTTCGACTACGTCGCCTCGGAGGCGGCAAAGGGGATAGCGCGTGTGGCCCTTGATTCCCAATGCCCCGTCTCTTTCGGCGTGATAACGGCCGACACCATTGAGCAGGCCATTGAACGCGCCGGCACCAAGTCCGGGAACAAGGGCAGGGACGCCACGCTCACGGCGATTGAGATGGCGAACCTTTTAAGGTCGATGAAATAACGAGGGGTCTGTATTATTATGGGGACGAAGGTAACCTCAAGACACAGGTCCAGGGAGAAGGCACTTCATTTACTCTACAGACTGGATATCTCAGAGGGTGAAACTACCGGCGGCACCGCGCCTCTGGAAGAAGAGGACTACGGAGCGGCCCTGGCGGCTGGCGTAACCGCACATGGAGCCGAGATAGACAAGCTTATAGAGGATTTTTGCGAGAACTGGTCCGTTGACAGGATGGCAGTTGTTGACAGGAATATCCTGAGGTTAGCGGTCTTCGAGTTGTTATACAGGCGGGAAGTCCCCTACAAGGTCGTTATAGACGAAGCCGTGGAACTGGCCAACCGCTACTGCTCGGAAGACTCCGGGGCTTTCATAAACGGCGTTCTCGACAGGATTTTTAAAGATTTTATTACTAAAAAGAAGCCTCTCAAGGTGTGAGTAGTGACAATAAAGAGATATTATAAACTTTATATTAAATATTTATTGACAACCCAACAAAAAGTTGTATAATAAAGTCAGATACGGAGTTAAAGCTTGCGTATACCGTTTTTAGACCTCTCGCGTCAGTACCGTAAGATTAGGAAAGAAGTGCTCAGGGAGGTCACAAAGGTTTGTGATTCCCAGCACTACATATTAGGGAAAAACGTTTCATCCCTTGAAGAGGAACTGGCCTCCTACTGCGGCACAAAGTACGCGGTAGGGGTGGCCTCCGGGTCTGACGCACTACTTTTAAGCCTCATGGCTTTAGGGGTCGGCCCGGGCGATAGGGTCGTAACGACACCCTTCACCTTTTTCGCGACTGCGGGTTCCATCGTTGAGGTCGGCGCCGAGCCGGTCTTCGTAGACATCCATCCAGAGACCTTCAATTTAGACCCGGACAGCCTGGAAATTCTCCTCAAGAAAAGTTCTAAAAGAGTGAAGGCGATAATACCCGTACACCTCTACGGGCAATGCGCCGAGATGAAAGAGATAAACCGCATCGCCCGAAAGTACGGCGTGAAGGTGATAGAGGACGCCGCTCAGGCCATCGGGGCCGAGTACAGGGGTAAAAAGGCGGGTTCTCTGGGGGACACGGGTTGTTTCTCTTTCTATCCCACAAAGAATCTAGCGTGCCTTGGCGACGGCGGACTTGTTACCACAAATAATTCGAAGACCGCCCGCATCTTGAAAAAGCTCAGGATCCACGGGACCAGCGCTAAGTATCTTTATGATACCGTTGGAGTCAACAGCAGGCTCGATGAGATACAGGCCGCGGTCCTGAGAGTAAAATTGAAATATCTCGACTCATGGAACTCGGCGCGTATAAGAAACGCCGACCTTTACAGAAGACTCTTTTCCAGGGCCGGCCTCGACGGCGCCGTAGATGTGCCGGATATCGTAAAGGGCAATGTCTCTGTATATAATCTCTTCGTAATACTGGTTAAATCGAGAGACGGATTAAGGGAACATCTTGGAAAGGCGGGCGTTGGCAATGAGGTCTATTACCCGCTGCCGCTCCATATGCAGAAATGCTTTAAAGGGCTCGGGTACAAGAGGGGCGATTTTCCCATCTCAGAGAGGGTCGCCAGGGAGATTTTGGCGCTACCAATCTTTCCTGAACTCAAGACCGGTGAGCAGAAATACGTAGTCTCAAGTATTGAAGGGTTTTACAAATAGGTTTGGCACAGGGCCTTTTCAAGCTACAGCGTGGGGGGCTCGCGGGGAGCATGGGGGAGCGTATGGGGGGTGAGGGGCGTTGGGGTGTGGGGACGAAAGCCTTTTACGTTCACCTTCGATAATCGATTAACCAGGTTTGCGGAAATTCGGCGAATTGACAGTCTTATGTCCGTTAAAGATGAAGAGGGGGACCACTGTATAATGTCAACAGAGCGTATACTCGTTACAGGAGGGGCTGGTTTTATAGGCTCCCATCTTTGCGAAAGGCTCCTTAAGGACGGGGCCGATGTAGTATGCCTCGATAATTTTTTTACAGGCAGGAAACATAACATAGCGCACCTCCTGGGCAATCCCAGTTTTGAACTTATCCGCCATGACATGATAGAGCCGGTGCTCCTCGAGGTGGACCGCATATACAACCTGGCGTGCCCCGCCTCGCCCGTTCATTACCAGTATAACCCGGTAAAGACCATCAAGACGAGCGTCATAGGGACCCTTAACATGCTCGGCCTCGCCAAACGGGTCAAGGCGCGTATCCTCCAGGCCTCTACCTCCGAGGTCTACGGCGACCCCAGGGTTCATCCTCAGCCCGAAGGTTACTGGGGGCACTCAAACCCTATCGGGCCACGGGCCTGCTACGACGAGGGCAAGAG
>BTQV01000147.1:0-3738 GCA_036986055.1 Thermodesulfobacteriota bacterium | reverse complement strand
CATGTCAACCACTTTTATTGCGCTGAGCGGGGCACAATCGCTTAATCTTCTTGACATGGAAATGTTAAACAAGGAAAATATACGTCATGAAAGACGAACAGATTCTTGAGAAACTCGAAGAAGCCGCCGAGAGGCTCTCCGTGGAACTGGGATACGAGGACCTGAGAAAGGGAGAGGTCAACACCCCGGGCGGCATCTTCCTTTTAAACGGCGAAAAGCGGATCCTCATCCACAAAGGCCTGTCCACAAGGGACAAGGTCGATGTCATCTGCGAGGCCTTTTCAAGTCTCGACACGGAAGCCATACATCTGCCCGAGGCCGTGAGAAAAAGGATCGAGAAGTCAAAGGGCGGTTAAGGGCCGCGCCGCGAGAGGACCGCATGGTAGGATTAAGCGCCCAATCTCTGAAACGGCCATGCCCCGGACCCAGGACCGTCTAACCCGTAGAAAAACACCTTTATCCCGCCAAAACCTCAAGACGGCCCCGTTTGACGGGAGGGCGTAATAATGTTAAAATTCATAATGACGTGTTTTGCGGCTTCCAGAGAACTTTCCGGGGACATTAACCTGCGGCCTTTCATCTCTTGTCCCGGCCCTTCGGACGAAAATCACGGCATACCGATTAAAAAGGTTTTATATTAAAGGGGCTAATTCTTCCCACCACCGCCAACATCAGAAACTTATATCAAGGAGCCTCCGTGGCAATGGAGAAAAATATAAAAAGGCTTGTCTCGACCCTGCTTCTGGCCCTCATGCTCATGCCCGCCTCTTACGGCGTTGCATGGGCCGCCGGGGGCGACTGGAGGGACAACAGCAACGAGCAGGCGCTCTTGAGCGGCGCCTATTATTATTTCACGGCCGCTCAGATGCTTAAAAAGGACGGGGACATAAAAGGCGCCATTGAGCTCTACAACAGGGCCATAGACATAAGCCCCGGCTCCGCCCTGCTTTACGCTCAAACCGCGGACCTTTACATCCAGACCGGCGATTACGGCAAGGCCCGCAGTTACCTTGATAGCGCCGTTGAGAAAGACCCCGGGCTCCCCATATCCTATGTGCTCCGGGCGGAGCTGTACACGCTCCTACAGGACAACGAGGCCGCCGTTAAGAACTACGAAAAGGCCATAGAGATCGACCCCGAGAACCAGAAGAACTATCTCCTCCTTGCCACTTTCCAGGCGCGCATCGGCCAGTTCGACAAGGGGCTGGACGTCTTGAGAAGATACTTGAAGATTGCGCCCGGCTCGGTAATGGCGCACTATTACATGGCCAAGATTGAATTCAACAGAAAAGACTATGCCGAGGCGGAAAAATACTACCTCAAGGCCATTGAGTTGAGCCCCGCCTTCGAGTCCGCCTACTATGAGCTGGGCATGACCTACGAGGTGGACAATAAGGCCGCCCTCGCCGAAAAGACGTACAAAAAGGCGATCTTAGCGCTCAGTGACGGCAAGGTCTTCAGGACACGGCTTGCCACCCTTTACATAAAGCAGAAAAGGTTTGACGACGCCCTGGCCCAGTACGCCGAACTTGAAAAGTTTGAGGATACGAAACTCAACGCCAGCGTCAAGATAGGTCTCATATATTTTGAGAGGCAGGAGTACGCCAAGGCCATAAAGAAACTAAGCGCACTGCTCAAAGAGAGGCCCGAACTCAACAAGGTGCGTTATTATCTGGCCACATCATACGAGGAGAACGGAGAACTCGACAAGGCCGCCGTTGAATTCAAAAAGACACCCAGGCGAGACCGGGACTTCGTGGACTCAAGGATACACCTCGCCTTCATATTCGAGAAGAAGGGCGACCTTGAAGGCGCCATAGCCGCCTTGAAAGAAGCCCTCGATGTAAAAAAAGACGACATCGAACTCACGAAACTGCTGGTATCGGTACTGAGGGAATCGAAACAATACGACGAGGGCATAAGGGTCCTCAAAAAGGCCGTTAAAATAGACCCCAGGGACGCCGAACTCTACTTTACACTGGGCATACTATACGACGACGCCGGAAAGAAGGACCTGGTTGTCGAGTCCATGAAGAAGGCACTTGAAATAAATCCCGACCATATAAACGCCCTTAACTATCTCGGGTACACATACGCTGAAAGGGGCATAAAACTCGACGAGGCGGAAAAGTATATAAAGAAGGCGCTGGCGATAAAACCCGACAGCGGCTACTTCCTTGACAGTCTCGGGTGGGTCTATTACAAAAAGGGCGATTACGACCTCGCCGTTGAGAAACTTGAAAAGGCCACACAAACCCTTCCCAACGACCCGGTGGTCCTTGAACACCTCGGTGACGCGTACCTTAAGAAAAAATTCAAGGAAAAGGCTCTAACCACATACGAAAACGCCTCGAACCTCGACCCCAGCAACAAAAAGATAAAGGTCAAGATAGAGAATCTCAAAAAAAAACTGAAGGCCCATAAGGATAAATAACAGGTGCTTTCGAGGCTTTTTCTATTCCTCCTTCTCCCTCTTCTCGTCCTCTTCCAGGGCTGTACGCTTTACGGCGTCACGGGCCGTCCCGAAGCGGAGTTTACTGGAGCGAGGCCTGAGTCCATAAGGGCCGACGCCATAGTCGAGTTTACTGAAAAGGAGTCCAT
This sequence comes from Thermodesulfobacteriota bacterium, assembly GCA_036986055.1. GTDB lineage: Bacteria > Desulfobacterota > GWC2-55-46 > GWC2-55-46 > JADFVP01 > BTQV01. Next base: position 1,137 of record BTQV01000147.1, on the reverse strand, counting down.
AAGAGGCCGGGCCGTAATCCTCGTCAAGAGGCCCGGGTTTTTAAGGGTGGACCTTCTGGGCCCACTTGGGATACGGCTCCACATACTTGCAAGCGACGGCAGGTATATCCAATTTTTTTCAAAGGGGGGGGTAAAGACCATTGACTCCGAAGACCCTGCCTTTGAGCGTTATATAAACCCCGAGAGGCTCGTTTCCATCATGCTCGGCGACGGTTCCGGAGGTTCTTCGAGCGTGTTAAAGGGGGACAAGGCCGGTCCCGGGGACCGCGCCATAAGGTACAAAGACGGCCTTTCAGGGGCCGAGATTATAGTATCGGACTTGAGAGAAATCAACGGCGCAATGATTCCGCACAAGATATACATGTCTTTCAGAGGAAAAGAACTCAGGATAAGGTACATAGGGCTGACGGTAGACCCTGAAATTAAAGAAGAAGTTTTTAAAATACACTGATTTAAATAAAAACCTCTTATTACGGTTGACTGATTCCCTCATTCATGATATAAAATAGATACCTGTTCATACCCCCTACACAAAGGAAATTCATGTCAAAAGAAATGTGTCAGTCCTTTAAAGCCGGAGACCTTGCCGTATATCCGGCCCATGGTGTCGGCATGATAATGGGCGTGGAGACACGGATGGTCTCTGAAACAGACACATCCTTTTATATCCTCAAAGTCCTCGACACAGAGGCCACCATCATGGTGCCCGTTGACAACGCCGGGGCCGTTGGACTCAGGAAGGTTCTGAAAAAGAGCCAGGTCCCCAAGGTCTACGCCATCCTCAAGGAAAAGAGCGATTCCGTACTAGAGCACCAGACCTGGAACAGGCGTTATCGCGAGTATAACGACAAGATAAAGAGCGGGAGCGTACTGGAGCTGGCCAAGGTCTTGAGAGACCTCTATATACTCAAGTTCGACAAGGAGCTTTCCTTCGGCGAAAGGAAGATGTTCGACACCGCCAAGAACCTTCTGATAAAAGAACTCTCCGTAGCCAAAAAAACCAAGGAAGCCCAGATAGAGGAAGAACTCTACAGGATTTTAGGCGGCTAAGGGGCAAGGTGGCAACGGGGACAGCAAGGGGGTAGCACAAGGGAGCGCATGGGAGTCAAGGGGCGCACCGGGGATTAGGGGGAAACG
>BTQV01000146.1:0-3772 GCA_036986055.1 Thermodesulfobacteriota bacterium | reverse complement strand
CTCGCGGAGATTATGGACTCGGCTATCTCACGCATCTTCTTGTTCTCTTTCTGGGAATGGTTCTGCAGCACCTTGAAGGCGTCTTCCTCGTTGAGGTTGCACCTTTTCATCAAAACACCCTTGGCCCTCTCAACGAGCTTGCGGGTCTCCATGGCGTCCTTCAAGTCGGCAACCTCGGACTTGAGGCTCGTGAATTCCTCGTAGCGCGCCAGCGCGAGTTTTATGGCCGGCTCGAGCTGCTTCTTGGTAACGGGCTTTAGCAGATAGGCGAAGACGCCTGCGTCTACGGCTTTTGAGGCCACCTCGTCAGAAGATATCCCTGTAATGAGTATTATGGGGACGAGTTTCCTGGAACTTATCGCCCTTGCCGCGTCAATGCCGTCCATCTCCGGCATATTGATATCCATTATGATTATGCCGGGGTCGAGTTCACGGGCGAGGTCCACCGCTTCCCTGCCGTTGTCTACGGACGCAACTACGTCATACCCCATCACCTCGAGTTGGCTCTGGAGGAAATGGCGCGTCTTTTCATTGTCCTCGGCGATGAGGACCCTGTGGTTTGCGGACTTTTCTATAGGCTTTGCCTTCATGACTTTTGGATGCCGTCGCGGCCATCCACATAAAAATAATACAAAACAACGCCTTAGTCAATATCTTTTCTTGAACCGGAAGATTTAACGGGCCTTTGTACCGGCGTCCCCTGGACCTAAAAGCCTCTTTAAAAGCGCCTCAAGGCACAGTACCAGTATTACGGAGTATGCCAGTGTGGAGAGGTAGAGCCTGTGCTCGAAGATAACGTCGACTATGGGGACGAAACTCGAGGTGGGGGCAAGCAGTATAAAGAACCAGAATATAAAGAACGACACCACGCGCCACCTCTGGTCCCCACCGTTACGCGACCGCATGAAGAGGAAGCCGGCGAGAACGATTATGGATATATGAATCAAGATGGATACTACCGGCGGCGGGAGCCAGATATTGAGCACCGCCCCCGGGCGCGGGCGCGGCGTCTCGAAAAGCCCCCTGGAAATGGGGAAATCATAGTCCACGTTCTGGTTCACCGGCACGAGGAGGAGAGAATAATAGTAGAGCACGACGTTGGACTGGGTCAGGAAATACTCCCAGGGGGTCATGGAGGTGACGCCGAACCCCGCGGTGGGGACCTTTTTGAGTAGCCCCCGTGGCCTTTCCCTCTCCGCAGTACCCTCTTTCGCCGGGGCCTGAACGGCCATTGAGGCCTCTTTGCTCATATCGTTAAACCCGCCTTTCGGCACCACGGTATTCACGGCGAAGAAGGCCAGAAGAACGGCGAGTACCAGATAAAGGGGCCACCTTCCGAGGACCCCGCCGGCTTTGCCCTTGCTCACGAAATAAAAGTCGTAGAGGAGTATTACAGCCGGAAGCGTTATAGCCACCTCCTTTGAATAAAAACCGAGGACATAAAGAACGGGCACAAAGAAGTAGAGCAAAAACCTCCTTATAGGAGACTGGGCCGTGGCGCCCCATGAGAAAAAAAGAACGCCGAGGAGGAAGAAGAGGCCCGCCAGAGACTCCATCCTCTGGACTATATAGGTAACGGCCTGTATCTGGACGGGGTGGAGGGCGAAGATGAGCGCTGCAAAGGCCGCTATCTTTCTCGACCGGCCCGGGGCCGCGCCCGTCAACTTCAAGATATTTAAGATGAGGAGATAGGCTAGCACGGAGTTTACGGCGTGAATAGAGATGTTGACGAGATGATATCCCGTTGTGTCAAACCCTCCGGCGGCGTAGTTGAGCGCGAAGGTGGCCATAGTCAGCCCCCTGGCGCCCTTGAGGATAACCGGCAGGTTGGAGAGGTCCCTCAAGGAGAGGTTTTTGGTTATTATGGTTTCATCGTCGAATTGAAATGCCCAGTGGATGGTGTTTGAATAGGCGATGAATACTGCAAGGATTAAAAGAAGTACAATTACCGGTCCCACCCATCTCTTCTCGAAGATCTTCTCCATATCCATGTTTTTTAAGGAATCAGGACTTTTTTCCCGCAGGCCGTCCCCCGGCCCCCCTTCCCTTTCTCACCTTGGGCGCCTTTTCCGCCTCCCCAGCCTTTTTCGCCTCGTCCCGGACGATGACGCCGGCCTCTTCAAGGGTGTTCTTCAAGAGCGTAATCTCCTGCGTAAGGACCTTGTTCTTTTCGTGGAATATCGATATGACGACGGAAAAATGTAGAAGCATAAGGAGAACGAAGAGAAGGGCCACGAGAAAAAGGAGCGACGGGGGGTAATCCACACCGAGAAAGATGGCGATGGTGTCGAGAAAACTTTTCTTGATGGAGAGCGCGAGTATGGCCAGGGCGGAGGCGAGCCAGAGAACGGAGTATTTTTCCTTTAAGAGGCCCCTCCTGATAAAATCTATGACAAGGCCGAAGATAACAAGCGCACCCAGCACCGAGAAGATCTGATACACGATATTACCCCTTTAATAAAAAAACAGCTAATCGGGCCTCTTGAGCATATCCACCATGATGGCGAGAAGCACCTTTATCATATAATAGAGGGACCACACGGGAGTTATTGAAGACCGACCGCCCTTCCTCTCGGCCATCTTCACGGGCACTTCCATTATACTGAAACCCTTTTTGTGAAGCAAGACGAGGGCCTCGACCTCTGGATAGTCGTCGGGGTAGCGGTGGCTGAAGAACTCTATGCAGGGCCTGCCAGCGGCCCTGAACCCTGACGTCGTATCAGTGACCTTTTCCTTTATTATGAAGGAAACGAGCCTTGAAAAAAAGGCCATGCCCGCGCTCCTGGCGAGCGACGGCCTGTAACCGCTTTCGGCGATGAACCTTGAGCCCACCACGAGGTCGGCCTTTTTTTCGATTAGAGGCCCTAAAAGGTGGGTTATCTGGTCCGCGAGGTGCTGTCCGTCGGCGTCTACCTGCACCGCTATGTCGTAGCCCTTCTTCGCGGCGTATTTATAGCCTGTCTGCATGGTGGCCCCTATACCCATGTTGTAGGGGTGGCTAAGCACCGTAACTCCGTGACGCCGGGCCGTAGTTGCGGTGGAATCAAAGGAGCCGTCGTCCACCACGAGGATATGCGCCTCGCTCACATTCTCCATTACGTCGGAAATCACCCCGCCTATATTGGCCTCTTCGTTATAGGCAGGTATTATTATGAGGGTCTTCGGCCTCTTTTTCATGGATTATAAACCACCGGGGTACGCGAAAAGGCTCTGGCGGGCATGGGTCTTTTCTGGCGGGTCTTAAGAGAACCAGAGAGAAAGGTATTTTTCACTGCATCGGCCTCTCAACTTAACTTCCCGGAACCGGCCCCATGAACTGGTGCCGAAGGGGGGAGTCGAACCCCCACAGGCTTGCGCCCACTAGATTCTGAGTCTAGCGCGTCTACCAATTCCGCCACTTCGGCATGCATGAGTCCCCATTAAGAGACCGTCAGTCCGGGTATGAGCCGACTAAAAATTAAAACTTGAACAGCTAACCCTTTCGGGATATATTTAGTTGAGATTTTTTATACGCAACAATAAATTTTCCCCCTTTAAATCTTCCCGACTTGCACCATAACCCCTTAAAAAAAGGGTGTTTTTGTTCTAAAATAGTCGCATACCAGGAAATTTAAGTCAAGGAGGTTTTTCCAATGAAGTTTTTTATCGACACCGCCAACATTGAGGAGATAAGGTCGGCCAATGAATGGGGCCTTCTCGACGGCGTCACCACGAACCCCACGCTCGTATCAAGAGAAAAACGCAAATTCGGGGAACTCGTAGAGGAGATATG
>BTQV01000145.1:0-3787 GCA_036986055.1 Thermodesulfobacteriota bacterium | reverse complement strand
GCCGTCACCGACCACGGCAACCTCTTCGGCGCCGTTGACTTCTACCGCAAGGCCATGGCAGGCGGGGTAAAACCCATCATCGGCTGCGAGACCTACGTGGCGCCGGGAAAACGCACCGACAAGACGCCCCCCTCAAGGGGCGGCCATTCCGCCACGGCCTTCCACCTTGTACTGCTCGTCAAGAACGAAAAAGGTTACAGGAACCTCTGCAGGCTCATTACAAAGGCCTATACAGAGGGTTTTTATTACAGGCCGAGGATTGACAAGGACCTCTTGAGGGAGATGAACGAAGGTTTAATAGCCCTGGGGGCCTGCCTGAACGGCGAGGTCTCCTACCATGCCGGCAGGGGTCAGATGGACCAGGCCCTCAAGGCGGCCGCCGAGTACAGGGAAATATTTTCAGACCGGCGTTTTTTCCTTGAGGTCCAGGACAACGGCATGGAGGAGCAGAAGAAGGTAAACACCGCCCTCATTGAAATCGGAAAAAAACTCGACATACCCCTTGTGGCTACAAACGACTGCCATTACCTCAAAAAGTCCGACGCGAGGGTCCACGACATACTCCTTTGCATACAGACGGGCAACACGGTAAATTCGCCGGGGAGGATGCGTTTTGCCACAGACGAGTTCTACTTCAAGAGCCCCGAAGAGATGACGGCCGCGTTCAAGGACTTACCCGAGGCCATTTCCAATACCATTGAGATAGCCGAGAGGTGCAACTTCGATATGACGCTCGGCGAGACACACCTGCCGGAGTTCCCCGTGCCCGAGGGAGAGACCCTTGACAGCCTCATTGAGAACAAGGCCCGCACCGGCCTTGAGAAGAGGCTCACCCTCATGGCGTCGTCGGGCGTGGATGTGGAGGGGGTGAAGTGGAAGTACTACGAAAGGCTCGAAAAGGAGTTCAAGGTAATAAAGGGCATGGGCTTTCCCGGTTACTTCCTCATAGTCTCGGACTTTATCGACTACGCGAGGTCGAGAGACATCCCCGTGGGCCCGGGAAGGGGCTCGGCCGCGGGCAGCCTCGTGGCCTACGCCCTTGGCATCACCAACCTCGACCCCATAAAATACAACCTCCTCTTTGAGAGGTTCCTAAACCCCGACAGGATATCGCTACCTGACATAGACATAGACTTTTGTTTTGAGAAGAGGGACGAAGTCATTCAATATGTAACGGAGAAATACGGCCAGGACAACGTCACCCAGATAATAACCTTCGGGCAGATGAAGGCACGCGCCGTTATAAGGGACGTGGGCAGGGCCCTGGACATGCCCTACGGAGACGTTGACAGGATAGCCAAACTCATCCCGAACCAGTTGAACATAACCATAGAAGAGGCGCTCGTTCAGGAACCGAGGCTTAAAAAACTCACCGTTGACGACGAAAAGGTGGCCGAACTTATCGAGTACGCCAAGGCCCTTGAGGGGATGCCGAGGCACGCGTCGACACACGCCGCCGGCGTCGTCATTTCGAACAAGCCGCTCGTTGAGTACCTGCCCCTTTACATGGGGCAGAAAGACAACATCATTACCACCCAGTTCCCCATGAAGGACGTGGAGAGGATCGGACTCATAAAGTTCGATTTCCTGGGCTTGAAGACCTTAACCGTCATAGACAAGACCATCAACCTCATCAAGAAGACGCGTAACGTCGAAGTGGACCTCGATGACCTGCCTATCGAGGACACCGCGACCTATGAGCGTATAGCCTCGGGCAATACGAACGGCATATTCCAGCTCGAAAGCTCGGGCATGAAGGAGATTTTAAAGAGGCTGAAACCCACGGATTTCGAAGACCTCATAGCGGCCGTGGCTCTCTTCAGGCCCGGCCCGCTGCAGAGCGGCATGGTCGACGACTTCATAAAGAGGAAGCATAAAAGGGTCAAGGTCACCTACGACCTCCCACAGCTCAAGAGCATACTCGAGAACACATACGGCGTCATCGTTTACCAGGAGCAGGTAATGGAGATAGCCAGGGTATTGGCCGGCTTTACCCCGGGCGACGCCGACGTGCTGAGAAAGGCCATGGGCAAGAAACTCCCCGAGGAGATGGTGGTGCAGAGGACGAAGTTCCTCGATGGGGCGAGAAAAAACAAAATACCGCCGAAGATCGCGGAAAAGATATTCGACCTCATGGCAAAGTTCGCCGGCTACGGCTTCAACAAGAGCCACAGCGCCGCGTACGCGCTCATCGCCTTTCAGACGGCCTATCTCAAGACCCATTACACGGTGGAGTACATGGCCGCCCTTTTAAGCGCCGACATGGGCAACACGGACCAGGTGGTAAAGTATATTAACGAGTGCAGGGACTTGAACATCGCCATCGAGCGGCCGGACCTTAACGAGAGCATGAAGGAGTTTTCCGTATCAGGCGGGTCCATCAGGTTCGGTCTCGGCGCAGTCAAGAACGTGGGCTCTTCGGCCATAGACGAGATTATTTCCGCGAGAAAGGCAAAACCCTTTGAGTCCATAATCGATTTCCTGAGCAGGGTGGACACGAGGAAGGTGAACAAAAAGGTCGCCGAGAGCCTGATAAAATGCGGGGCCTTTGATTTTTCGTCCATCGGCAGGGGCGAATTACTGGCGTCCCTCGAGACCCTCATGGAGACGGCCCACGGTGTGCAGAGGGACCGCGACATCGGACAAAAATCCATCTTCGACGTACTCGGCCACTCCCAGAGCCAGCCCGCGCCCGTGAAGAGGGCAGGCGTCGAGGAGGCCGCGGTTACGGAAAAAGACCTGCTCAATTTTGAAAAGGAGACCCTGGGGTTTTACTTCTCATCAAACCCCCTTGACGAATACAAGGCTGATATCGAGTTATATACGACCTGCTCCGTCGAGGCGTTGAAGGAAAGGGCCGACGGTGAAACCATAACCGTCGGGGGAGTGCCATCGTCCAAAAAGGAGATTACCACCAAGAGGGGACAGAGGATGGCCTTTTTACATCTTGAAGACTTAAGTTCCGGCGTTGAGGTCGTACTCTTCCCCGAGGTCTACAGCGCCGCCCAGGAGCTGCTCTCAAAGGGCGCGCCGGTCTTTGTCACGGGAAAGCTCGATAAAGAGGGCGCGGATGTGAAGATAATAGCCTCGGCAATATGCTCCATGGAGGACTCGCCGGACAGTGGCAAGGAAAAGAGACCGGCGGCGCGAAACACCCATATAACGCTTGAGACCTCGTCGCTGGACACGGAGAAACTCACACAATTAAAAAATCTTTTAAAGACAAGCCCGGGGCGCTCAAGCGTCTTTTTACACCTCCTTTATCCCGACACAAGGGAAGTGGTCATAGATCTCCCCGGCGACTTGAACATCGACCCCCGCGACAAGACCTTTGATAAGATAAAGGGCCTCTTCGGGACCGTAGAAATACGGATTGCCTGAGAGGAAGTTTGGCCGGGGACTGGAGAGGAATTATCATGCAATGGCTTGAATTTGAAAAACCAGCTGAGACGGTTGAAAAGAAGATAGAGGAGATAAGGACCTTTACCCCCGATGAGGACGCCACAAAGGAGCGCCAACTGGCGAAGCTCGAGGAAAAGGCCAAAAAAATCCTCACCGAATTGTATTCCAAACTCACCCCCTGGCAGGTCGCCCAGGTGGCGCGCCATCCCGCGCGGCCCTATACCATCGACTATATAGAAAACCTCTTCAGTGATTTCACGGAACTTCACGGCGACAGGTGCTTTCGTGACGACCCGGCCATTGTCTGTGGGCTTGCCAGGTTCGAGGGAGAGCCGGTGGTGGTAATAGGGCACCAGAAGGGGCGCAATACCAAGCAGAAGATACT
>BTQV01000144.1:0-3889 GCA_036986055.1 Thermodesulfobacteriota bacterium | reverse complement strand
CAGGACGCGGCGAAACTGGCGCGCCTGAGAGGATTCGAACCTCCGACCCTCGGCTTCGGAGGCCGATGCTCTATCCACTGAGCTACAGGCGCAAGGGGTACTTTTTAATTTATAAAAAATATGGCCCCTTGTCAAGAAGTCCCGTCTCAAATCAAAACAAAAATTTTTACTTTACGGGACTAATATGTTATTTTTCATGATAATATCGCCAGCCAACGGCTTTTTAATTAAGGCCCCCCCGCCGGGACCGCGCCTGTCATGTTTGAATACATAAAAAAAAGCATCCACGCCAAAATACTCATCCTCATCATCGGCATCATGGCCCTGGGGGTCGTCACCTCCATATACTGGGAACTCAGGAGCAGGGAACAAGACCTCCTCGATGAAAAGGTCCGCGCGAGCGGGTTCATGGCCAAACCCGTGCTTAACGCCATATACGAGGACATGCTCGAAGAGAGAGCCGACCTCGCGCGCCGCCTCCTTAACACGCTGGGGCGCGTCGAGGGCGTGGATCTCAAGATAATAAGGAGCAACGGCGTTGAAGAGGCCTTTAAGGACTTCAAGACCATAAACGAGGTAAAAAAGGAATACGGCGAGGTAAAACCCGAGTGGACCGCCGACCACGCCGACGTGAAGAACAACTTCGCAAAGGGCACTGAGACGAAAAAATTCAAGGAAGCATACAACGCCTTCAAGAAGGACTGGAAAAGAGGCCCCATCTATTACATCGAAAAAGATGCTGGCAGGCCCGTATTCAGGTACTTGAGCCCCATAGAAAAGAAACCCAAGTGCAACACCTGCCACTCCGGCAAGGGCGCCCGCGGCATACTGATGATCTCCACCCCGCTCGACAGCATGTACCTCATGCTGAGCAGGAACAGGAACCACTGGTTCGTGTCGGGGTTCCTTGCCGTATTCCTCGGGGGCATACTCGTTTCAATTCTCGTCAAGAGGTCCATAACAGGGCCAATCAGCAAGAACGTGGAGGTCATAAAGAGGATAGCCGCCGGAAAGGCGGATATCTCCGAGCGTGTGGAGGTCGACTCCGAAGACGAAATGGGCTACCTCTCGTCGGCCTTCAACAACATGCTCGACACCCTCGAAAAGCGAGACGCGGAGAACAAGAGGCTCTTCAAGATGATTGAGAAGAGCAAGAAGGAATGGCTGGCCACCTTCGACTCTATCCAGGACCTCATGTCCATACATGACCGTGACGGCAGGATAATCCGGGTGAACAAGGCCCTGGCGCGTAAATTCAAGACGCGCCCGGAACACATGATAAACATATCGTGTCGCGAACTCTTTTACACCAGCGACGCCGCCCATGAAAAATGCCCGCACAACAAGACCGTCGCCACAGGCACGGTCATGGACGTGGAGGTTGACGAGCTTGCGGTGGAGGGCACATACAAGATAACGACCTTCCCCGTTCTGGACGAGGCCGGCAACGTAAGTGCGGTAGTGCATGTGGCAAGGGACATTACCCTTGAAAAACTCCTGAGGGAGCAACTCCTCCATGCCGAAAAGCTCAGTAGCGTCGGCAAACTCGTCGCCGGCATCGCCCATGAACTGAACAACCCCCTTATGGGCATCATGGGCTTCAGCCAGATACTCCTGGACACGCCCGATGACAAGAGCGTAAAGGACGTGAAGGGGAAACTCGAAAAGATTTACCACGAGTCCCTGAGGACGGCCAAGATCGTCCAGAACCTCCTGACCTTTGCGAGGGCCAAAAAGACGGAAAGGGAGTATACGAGCATAAACGAGGCGTTGATTCACACCAACGAACTGAGGGGGTACTCCCTTAAGGCGAACAACATAGCCATCACCCTCGACCTCGATAAAGACCTGCCCGCCACCATGACCGACAAATACCAGATACAACAGGTCTTCATCAACATCATAAACAACGCCGAGGACGCCATGGTCGAGGCCAACGGCGGGGGAAACCTCACCATAAGGACGAGGAAGAAAGCTGGCAAGATCGAGATAACATTTATCGACGACGGCCCGGGCATACCGAAAAACATCGTCAACAAGGTATTTGACCCCTTCTTCACCACAAAGGAGGTGGGAAAGGGCACGGGCCTCGGCCTCTCCATAACCCACGGCATCATAACCGAGCACGGCGGCACAATCGACATCAGGAACGGCCCCGGGGGCGGGGCAATCGTTACGGTAACACTGCCCATAGTAAAAAAAGACCTCTGGGACGAGGTATGGAAGGCCTTTGAGGGCGAAGGCGAGGCCACGGCGCCGCACGGCGAGGAGAACGTCCTCATAGCCGACGACGAACTGAGCATAAGGGAGTCCCTCTCCGGCATACTTACGAGGAGGGGTTTTAACGTGGATGTGGTAAAAAACGGCGGCGAGGCCCTTGAGGCCTTGAAGAAAAAGGACTACAACCTCGTTATAACGGACTTAAAGATGCCGGGCGTTAACGGCATAGAACTCTACAGGGAAATAGAAAAGAAATATCCGGCGCTTAAAAAGAGGGTTATAATGCTTACCGGCGACGTCTTCAGCGAGGACGCCAAACGGTTTCTCGCCGAGAAAAAATGCCCCGTCCTCCTTAAGCCCTTTGAGCCGAGAGAACTCGTGGACGCCATAAACAAGGTCCTTTCGGGCTGACCGGGGACGTGGAGATAAAAGTTTTCCCTTATCAACGCGGACCTGGAGCGACTTGAACCGTTCGAGCGAAAAGGATATTCCGGTACAATAACACACTATGAAGGTAACTGTAATCATACCGGCGCTAAATGAGGCGCGCGTTATAGACGGGGCCATAAAGTGCGCGGGCCCGGGCGCCGAGGTAATCGTCGCCGACGGCGGGAGCACCGACGGAACACGCGCAGCCGCCCGTGGCTCTGGCGCGAGGGTGATTCATACGGGACCGGGCAGGGGCCTGCAGATGGACAGCGGGGCCCGCGAGGCCACGGGCGATGTTCTGCTCTTCCTCCATGCCGACACCGTGCTTCCTCAGGGCTGGAAGGACACGGTCCAAAAGGCCCTTGAAGACGAACTGGCGGTAGGCGGCGCGTTCAGGCTCTCCATCGATTCCCCGGCCCGGTGGCTCCGCGTGGTAGAGTTTGTGGCGGGTTTCAGGGCGAGGTTCTTAAAGCACATATACGGGGACCAGGCCATATTTGTTCGTAGAGACGTCTTCTTCCGCGTGGGCGGTTTCCGCAATCTACCCTTGATGGAAGATGTCGATTGTGTTAAGAGATTAAGACAGTCCGGCAGGTTCGTCCTCCTCAATGAACAGGTGAAAACATCACCGAGGAGATGGGTGGCGGGTGGGATGCTTAAAAACACCCTGAAGAACTGGCTGTGCCTTATCTTCTACAGGCTTGGGTACTCTCCGGTAAAACTCTACGGCTGGTATTACAGGAAACCCCTTAAGCCGCGGCCATAATTAAATTCTCAGAAAAATTTCATATTGTAAAGATCCCATACCAAAAACAGGGGGGGTTATGGAATTCAAGTCAACAGGGAGCATACAGGGGTTCTTGATGGGCGCGGTGCGCGAGACAAAGACGGGGATCGAGGTCGTGGACGACATCCTCGTGCGCGACGAGATAATCGACGGGCTAGTAAGGGGCGCCGTATTCAGCGGCGACAAGGACGTCTTAAACGAGTGCCGCCGGGTGATAAAACTTATAGCCCGGTCCATGGGGGCCTATCCCGCCACCATACAGGGGCTCTACGAGGCCATGGGCAGAAACGACTGCGGGGGCTTCTCCGTGCCGGCCATAAATATAAGGGGGCTCACCTACGATACGGCGCGGATGGTCTTCAGAACGGCCATTAAACACGACGCCGGGGCCTTTATCTTTGAGATTGCAAAAAGCGAGATAGGCTACACCGCGCAGAGGCCCGCGGAGTACAC
>BTQV01000143.1:0-3893 GCA_036986055.1 Thermodesulfobacteriota bacterium | reverse complement strand
GATGCACCTCCTCTTCATCCTCCCCGCCGTCTCTCTCACCCTCGGCATATATTTCCTCGCCAAAAAATTTACACGCCTGCCCCTTTTCGCCGCCCTCGCGGCAATGGCCGCCCCGGTATTCATAATATCCGGCACAACGGTCATGAGCGACGTGATGATGCTCAATTTCTGGTGCTGGGCTCTCTATCTGTGGATGGAGGGGTCCGAGAGGCGCTCTCTTTCTTACCTCGTAATTTCAGGTCTCCTCATAGCTCTCGCCGCCCTTACAAAATACTACGCCATCAGCCTGATACCGCTCCTCGCGGTCTATTCCTTCTTAAGGGGCGACAAAAAGTCGCTCTGGCTTCCGGCCCTGGTCTTGCCCGTTCTTATTTTGTTGGCTTACCAGTGGGCCACCCTTGAGTACTACGGGCGCGGGCTCCTTTTAAACGCGGCCGTATATTCGGTTAACAAGGGTACGGAGAACTTCGCGAACAACCTGGAGAGGACAGTAACGGGTTTCGCCTTTATGGGCGGGTGTTTCGCCACGGTTATATTCTTCTCCATCTTCCTCTGGTCTCGAAGGACTATGGTCCTGTGGGCGATAATCGCGGGCGCGGCCTTCCTCGTACTGCTCCTCGCCAAAGGCGCGGAGCCGCTCTTCTTCGGCGTGATTAAGGCCGGCCCGTGGCCCATGCTCCAGTTGGCAATACTCTTTACCGCGGGCATAAGCCTCATGGTATTGTCCATTATTGACCTTTTAAAACACAGGGACGCCGATTCAGTCCTCCTCTTCCTCTGGATAGCGGGCACCTTTGTCTTCGCCAGTTTTGTTAACTGGTCCAATAACGGGAGGAGCAACCTCCCCATGCTCCCGGCCGTGGGCATACTCATCGCGCGGACCATGGAGTCGAGGTACCGGGCTTCCACGCCGGGCTTGAGGTTTTTTCTCCCCCTCGCGCCCGCCCTCGTGCTTGCGCTCCTCATTGCCGGGGCCGATTACACGTGGGCCAACTCCACACGCTCGGCCGCCGAATATTTCAGCAAAACATATACGGAGAAAGGCGGGAAGGTGTGGTTTCAGGGGCACTGGGGCTTCCAGTATTACATGGAGGAGAAGGGGGCGAAACTCGTTGACTTTTCGAAGTTTACGAAATTAGACTTGAAGATCAAGGATATCTTCATTATACCGTTACGCAATACCAGTCTTCAGCAGATGCCCGTGGAATATTTCAAGTTAATCGGTTCAAAGAAGTTTCCCCTATCGAGGTACGTTACCATAATGACCTTTGGCAGAAGGAGGGCCGGCTTTTACTCCGCTGTTTACGGCCCCGTGCCGTACCTTATAGGCCCGGCCGGAGACGACGTATATCTCATTTACGCGCCCAGGGACGGGGCCTGAGCCAACCCTTCTTACGGCTTTACAGGAGACCCTTATGGGTTATAATTGATAATATTAATTTCCCTGGGAAAAATGTAAGGGCGCTTACATAATTTCAAGGGTGGAGCCGGGATAATGTTATTATGCAGTTTTCTTTTGACCCGCAAAAACCGCCTCATGGGAAAAAATTAAAAAAGTCTCAATAAAAAAGGATATGGATATGAGTGTAAGAAAAATTGTTTCGCCCAGTGTGCCTCTCACCAGCCTCTCAACGCTATGGTTTCAGGTCTCCGGCACGCAGTGTAACTTGAGCTGCACGCATTGCTTTATAAGTTGCGGCCCCGGCGTAAAACGCCACGCCATGATGGAGCGCGCCTCCGTTGCCCGTCACCTTGAGGAGGCCGGGGCTTCGGACTTGAGCGAGATTTATCTTACGGGCGGAGAGCCTTTCATGAACCCGGAGATTATGGGGATAATAGAAGACGGACTTTGTCGCGCCGACGTTACTGTGCTTACTAACGCCACGCTCATTTCACGCGACGTGGCTGAGAGGCTTAAAGAGGCGCGAGAGGTTTTTTCCAATAACCTTACCTTCAGGGTGAGCATGGAGAGTACGGTTAAGGAAGAAAACGACAGGATAAGGGGAGAGGGCGCCTTCATGAAGGCCGCCTCGGGCGTAAAAAACCTGATCGACGCGGGCTTTGAACCTATCATAACCATTACCGAAGCCAAGACCCCGCAGTCGCGTGACGTGGAAGGGTTTAAGAGTTGGCTTAAGGGGCTCGGCTCAAGAGACCCGCAGATAAAGACACTTCCCCTTATCCACATAGGGAGGGCGGAGAAGAATTACGGGCCTTACGGTGAGTTCGAGGTCGTGACCGCGGAGTCTCTAAAGGATTTTCCCCTTGATACGCTCCAGTGCTCTTACGCGAGGATGGTCACATCCGAGGGGGTCTTCGCCTGCCCCATACTTATAGACGACCCGGAGGCGAGGCTCGGCAGCACCATATCCGAAAGCCTCGGCGAATGCTCTCTCGTTTCGAGTGCCTGTTACAGTTGCATTAAAGACGGCCTCAGTTGTTCCAACTCAACTACAGCGTGTTGCGACGTTACGAGGGATGACGTAAAGTCATTTTACGGCGGGGCCGCCGTTGAGCCGCAGGCCGGGCTCTGCTGTCCGACCATCTATGACAATGTGGAGATAGACCATATACCCGAAGAGGTCCTGGAAGTCTCCTACGGCTGCGGGAGCCCCGTCTCCCTTGCCTCCATAACGCCGGGTGAGACCATGCTCGACCTCGGCTCCGGCGGCGGCATAGATTGCTTTATAGCCGCGAGAATGACCGGCCCCACGGGCAGGGTCATAGGCGTAGACATGACCGATGAGATGCTCGACAAGGCCGAGAAAAATCAAAAGAAAGTCGCAGAGAGGCTCGGTTACGACAACATGGAATTCCATAAGGGGTTTCTTGAGGAGATACCCGTTGGGGCCGCTACCGTTGATCTTGTTACCTCAAACTGCGTCATAAACCTGACCGTCGACAAGGCGCGTGTATTCAGGGAGATTTTCAGGATTCTGAAGGACGGCGGCAGGTTCGTAATCTCGGACGTGGTGGCAGAGAGCGAGGTGCCCGCATATATGAGAGAGGACAAGGCGTTGTGGGGCGAGTGCATCTCCGGCGCCCTTACGGTTGATGAGTTTATCGGCCAGGCCCTCGAGGCCGGGTTCCACGGTATAGGGCTTCTTTCGACGGAATTCTACAGGGAAGCGGGCGGCATAAATTTTTATTCAATAGCCTTCCGGGGTTTCAAGTTCGTGAAGGGAAAAGAGTGCGTCTATATCGGGCAGAGCGCCGTATATACGGGTCCCCACAAGACGGTCTTTGACGACGAGGGGCACGAGTTCCCTCTCGGGGTCCCGGTGGAGGTCTGTACGGATACGGCGGAAAAACTCAGGAGGCCCCCCTACAGTGGGCAGTTTATCGTGACGGAGCCGCAAGAGGATACGGGACAAGCTGACTGCAAGACCGGGTGCTGCTGACTTTTTTTGGTGGAAAATCATTAAGCCTCCGGTGGTTTTAAAAAGAGCAGGGAAGGCCCTTGAGAGTCAATCCTTTAAAAAGCCGGATTGCCGCAACACTCCCGGCCCTTTTCTTCTTTTTATCCCTCACCTTGTTATTCCATAAAAGCGTCTCTGGCGCAGGGGAGACTGACTGGCCAGAGGGCATGAAGAAGTGGCTCCTTGCCCTCACATACGCCGACGAAAAGCCCGATGACTTCGGAAGACCCGTTACAGCCGGGGAGAGGGCGCTCCTTGAAAGGTTCAAGCCGAGGGTTATAGTCTCCCCGGACGGGCTCATCCCCGTTGATTTTTACGGGTTTTATCTCCCTCGCACAGTGGTGAGGGATTTAAGCCGCGACGGGAAAGTGGTAAAAAAAGCCCCGTCGAGGGAGTTTTTAAAGAGCATAGAGAGGGTCAGGAGATACTACCTCGACTACAACGGCCCGCTCCTGCCTTGCGAAAAGGAGGCGT
>BTQV01000142.1:0-3894 GCA_036986055.1 Thermodesulfobacteriota bacterium | reverse complement strand
GTACCCGGATATTACAAGGAGGATAGTGGCCGAAGGACACGAGGTGGGCAACCACACCATGAGCCACCCGCACCTGACGAATTACGAAAAGACATTCCTCCAGACCACGCTCCCGTCCATTACAAAGGAGGTCCTTTTAAGTGAGCTTAAGAGGACCGAACAACTCTACCAAAAGGTTACGGGCGTTGAAATGGCGCCGCTGTGGCGGGCGCCCTACGGCGAGGTGAACAGCCAGATCAGGGGCTGGGCATTCTCCGCGGGTTATCTCCATGTGGGGTGGACCCAGGATTATAAGAGGAAAAAGAGCCTTGACAGCCTCGACTGGGTCACGGACAAATCATCTCAACTTTATCTCACCGCCGGAGAGATAAAGAAAAAAATCCTCTCCTTCTACAACAACTCGGCCTTTATGGGCGGAGGCATCGTGCTCATGCACCTCGGAACGGAAAGAGAGACGGACAGGGCGGCCACCGTGCTCGGGGAGATACTCGACGGTCTTCTCGAAAAAGGACTGAGCCCGGTAAAACTTTCCGAGATTATAGAAGACAAACAGGCCCTTAAAGAGGCCCAGATCAACAAGGACAGGTTCTTCCATACGAGGAGGCTGGCAAAGGCGCCGGTACGGTCCGGGACCTTCCAGTAGGACAGGCTCCCCCCTTATCCCGTATATTGACCCCCGGGCCCGTATATTGAAGACGGACAGGGCGTTTTTCAAGGAACCTTTTTTCAGGCCGCCATATTAAAGTACCGCCCTTTCCAACCCCGCCGACGTCTTATCCGACCCTCTATTTTTATCCCCATCGCTCTGTGCCCGTGATAAAATCCAGGAAAGGCCGCGCTGGCACGGCTTCGCGGGGTCAGAAAATATTCCACAGGTATTGAGATGACTTCAGGTAAAAAAATTCTCGTTACCGCCGCGGCGGCCTTTCTCACCATGTTGCCCCCTTTAAACGTAAATGTCCGGGCGGAGCCAACCTCCGGGCCCGGTGACAGGGGCAAAGAGATACTCCGGGTGGTGGACGACATGTGGCGCGGCACATCCTCCCACGGGATAATTTCCATGAGGATAAAAACGCGCCACTATACAAGGGAGATGAGGATAGAGGGTTGGTCAAAGGGCAAGGACCTCTCCCTTGTAAGGATAACGGCCCCTCTTAAGGAAAAGGGCACTGCAACGCTGAAATCGGGATCCAACATCTATACCTATCTTCCGAAGACGGACCGCACCATCAAGATAACTTCCGGCATGATGATGAGCTCATGGATGGGGAGCCACTTTACAAACGACGACATCGTAAAGGAATCGCGGCTGGCCGACGACTATGACGCGGAAATCTCCTTTGAAGGCGTAAGACACAACACCGAGGTCATAGAACTAACGCTCAAGCCCCGGGAGGAGGCCGCCGTAGTCTGGGGCGCGATAAAGATAACTGTGCGTAAGAGAGACTATATCCCCATAAAGAGCATATACTATGACGAGGACCTGAACCCCGTAAGGACGATGACCTTCAGCCGGGTAAAGGAGATGGGCGGGCGCACTTTCCCTGCGCTCCTGCGCCTCGAACCAATCGACAAGCCCGGCGAGTTCACGGAACTCGTTTACGAAAAGATGGAATTCAACATCGATATCAAGGACTCCTTCTTCTCCTTGTCAAGGCTCAGAAGGAAGTGATTTACTGAAAGATGAAGATACTCTCAGCGGCCCTTCGTAACGTTGGAAGAAACAGACACAGGACCATTGTAACGACATTGGCAATGGCCTTTGCCGGCCTCGTTATGATCTTTTACGTATCGCTTATGAACGGCATGTTCTCCATGCTTGAGAAGAACATAGTCTCCATGGACCTCGGCGATATCCAGATACACGCACCGGGATACCTCGACGACCCCGACCTCTACAACAGGATAATGGGCTTTGAAAAGGTAATCGGGAAGGTCGAGAAAAAAGGTTTTTTTGCTTCGCCGCGCCTTTACGGCTACGCGCTGGGGGCGACTGAAAGGACTTCCTCTGGCGTAGTCTTAACAGGCGTTGACCCCGCGAGAGAAGATAGGGTGACTGAACTCTACAGGCACATCTCAAAGGGTGAGTGGCTTGACCCGAAAGACCCCGGAGGGGTGGTTATAGGGAGTAAACTTTCAGGGATACTAGATCGAGGCCCAGGTGATGAGATCGTCGTCGTCGGCCAGGCATCGGACGGTTCCATGGCCAATGAGGTTTACCATGTGCGCGGCGTGTTGAAGGCCGTGGGCCAGGCCATAGACAGCTCGTCGCTCTTCATGACGTCCGGCGCGTTCAGGTCTCTTATGGTGTTGCCCGAGGGCGTCCACGAGATAGCGCTATCAAGGGTCTCGAAAGATATGGACCTCGCTCAAGCCACGCTCGCGGCAAGGTCCGCGGCAAAAGGCCTTGACGTAAAGAACTGGAGGGAACTCAGGCCCCTTGTGGCGAGGCTCTTCGACGTAAGCGTATACTCCACGTATTTCATGTACATCGTCACCTACGCCGCCATAGGGATAGTCATCTCAAACGCTACCCTCATGAGCGTATTCGAGAGGATACACGAACTGGGGCTCTTGAAGGCCCTGGGCGTGGGGCCGGGGCGCATAGCCGCCATGGTCTTTACAGAGACTATTATCCAGGCCGCCGGCGCCGGGGCCCTGGCCGTTGCCGCCGGGCTCCCGCTGTCGCTTTACTTCGAGGCCCACGGCATAAACCTGACGCGCGTCGTCGGCTCGGCGTCGCTCTACGGCGTGGCCATAGACCCGGTCTGGTACAGTGTCGTCACCGCAAGGTCCGTTGTGGAGCCGGTAATTTTCCTCATCGCCATGGTCATTGCAGGCGTTATATACCCTGTGGTAAAGGCGGCCCGCTTAACCCCGCTCGAAGCCCTTTACTACAGATGATTTTTTTAAGGCGCAAAATTTTCAAGAAGACGTAAACAAAATCCAAGTCAGAGGGCCGCGCAGTGCTTGTAAAGATGTCATGGAGAAACCTCTGGAGGAACACAAGGAGGACGCTCATCACCGCCGCTTCCGTGGCGCTCGGCGTCTTTCTCTCCGTTACCTTTACAGCCACCGGCGGCTACTCCTACACGAACATAATCAACACCGGGGCGCTCATGGGGCCCGGCCACGTTACTGTCGAGGCAAAGGGGTACAACAAAAACCCCTCCCTCGACAAAAGGATTAAAGGGGCAAGGGAAATACGGTCTCTCGCGCTCAATGCCCCCGGGGTCCGCGAGGCGGTGGTGAGGATTTCCGGAAATGCCATCTTCTCAACGGCCGTAAAGACAAGGGGCGGTATATTTACGGCCATAGACCCGGAGTTGGAGAACCCCGGAACAAACCTCTTCGTTAAATCGATAAAAGAGGGCTCGCTTTTTAAGGACAAATACGGACGCTACGCCGTAATCGGGGCCGTAATGGCGGAAAAACTGAAACTCGGCATAGGCAAGAAACTCATTTACACAGTATCGGACGTTAACGGAGATATTGTGGCCGAGGCCGTAAGGGTAACGGGCATATTCAGAACCGGGGTCAAGGCGCTCGACTCTTCCGTTATCCTGCTTCCTCTGGACAGGGCGAGAAATACCCTCGGTTACGGCCCTGACGAGGCTACCGCCGTCGCCGTCTTCATAAACGACCAGAGAAAGGCCGGGAAGGTGAAAGAGGTCCTCGCCGAAAAGTTGGACAACGGTGCGCTTGAGGTCCTCACATGGAAAAAGACACGCCCCGACATGGCGGGCATGGTGGCCCTTGACAGGTCCATCAATTATATATTCCAGTTCCTCATAGGGCTTCTTATCGCCGCCGGGATATTGAACACCATACTCATGGGCGTGCTTGAGAGAAAGAGGGAATTCGGTATAATGCTTGCGGTGGGCCTTTCGCCGT
>BTQV01000141.1:0-3916 GCA_036986055.1 Thermodesulfobacteriota bacterium | reverse complement strand
GGAAAGTCATCGAGGATGGAGACCATGTCGTAGTAGTCTTTAGTGGCGTGCAGGAGGACCCAGGGGAGGACATATTTTTCGCTGAGGGGGTCCTTGTAAAGGGGCTGGTGCATGTGCCATACAAAGGCGATATTGAGTTTACCGTCCATCAAGAGACCCTTTTTCGGCCCAGACCTCGACTACGCCCTTGTCTGTAAAAAAGGCCATCCTGCCCGCGGCAGAGATTGCGTTAGACGATATGGTCGACGATAAACTTTTTTCCCAGAGCGTGGTGCCGTCCTTTGTGTCAAGGGCGAGCAAATAACCTTTTTCCCTGGTGAAGAATTTGAGCCCAAGGACCTTGTAGCTGCTCCTCGTGATAACAAAAATTCTTTTACCCGAGGCCATCATTGAGACTGTGCTCCCTTTTGTAACGGTCTTCTCCCAGATAATATCACCAGTTGAGGTGTTCAGGGCCACAATCTTTCTGTCTCCCGCTATAACAAGGACGTTTTCCCGGG
Source organism: Thermodesulfobacteriota bacterium (assembly GCA_036986055.1). Classification (GTDB taxonomy): domain Bacteria; phylum Desulfobacterota; class GWC2-55-46; order GWC2-55-46; family JADFVP01; genus BTQV01. Next base: position 3,416 of record BTQV01000141.1, on the reverse strand, counting down.
TTACAACATAGTCTCTGGCCTTTAATTGGTCGTATCTGTTGATGATTTTTCCAGACTTGCTGTCAACGGCGAGAACGCTCAGGGATTCGCCGATAACGTAGAGGGTCTTTTCATGTACCAGAGGCGTGCGGCGGTACCTGCCCGGCGGCGGCAGGGCGTCAAAAAGTTTCTTCTTCCAAAAGGCCCTGCCTGTGGCGGCGTCCAAACATATGAGCATGCCATCGGAGAATTCCTGGTATATCCTCTTGCCGTCCACGGAAGACGCCGGGGACCTGTGCGACCTCAAGGATACGTTCGGGGCGCCCGTGTGGTTGTGGCGCCATATCTTCTCACCCGTCCTTATGTCGAAGGCGTAGAGCCTGTCGTCGGCCGAGTATACGAATACAAGGTTTGAGAGTATGAGCGGAGAGGAGATTATCTCCGAGTCTGTCTGGAAACGCCAGAGTTCCCTGCCCTCGCCTCTGTCGAGGCACCTGAAGACCCCGTCCGAAGAGCCGAAGCATACGCGGTTATCCCTGGCCGTGGCTATGGACTCGAGGAACTCGCCGGTCTTTAACTTCCACAACCTGACCCCCCCGGCAATATCAAAGGCATAAAAGGTTTTGTCCGTGGAACCTACATAAAGGACGCCTTCGGAGACTACGGGCGTGGACGACTGTTCCTCGGGGTAGCCCTTTAAGAACTCAAAGGGCGCGATCTTGTTGGACCAGGATTTTTCCAGCGGTGGGGTAAGGCTGCTCCGGGTCAAGTTCGTCCTCGCGTTGTCATTTAAGAATGTCGGCCACGCACTGGAGTCAACTGTGGCGGCCCGCCTCGTCGCCGACGAGCATCCGGCGAGGAGGAGGACTGCGGTAAGGATAAGGACAGAGCTAATATTTGATCTTCTTGAGGAGTTCGCGGGCATTTTTCTGAATCTTTGAAAAGTCATTTTTGCCGAGACCCGAACCCATGGCGATCCTCTCTGCGGCCTCGTCTGAAACAAGGTCCGAGGGGCCGTGGGCGTCGGTATTGAGTACCAGCTTTGCGCCGCAGGTCTTTGCCATTAACGCGACATGGCCGTTTGAAAGGGAGTGACCCCGGCGCGTGGTGATTTCAAGGTGTACGGAGTTTTTTTTAGCCAGCCTCGTATCTTCTTCTGTTATAAGGCCGGGATGGGCGAGTATGTCCACCCTGGATGTGATAAAGGCCGTGTTCGTGCCCGGCGCCACTGGCTCTGCGAGCGTCTCGCCGTGGCCGACTACAATGGCGGCGCCGAGTCTACGCGCTTTTTTCACCATGCGGGCGATCTCCGCAGGCGGTATGTGCGTCAGTTCCACGCCGGGGACTATACGGAGCCCCAGGTTTTTGCCGAGTTCACGGGAGACCTTTTTAAGCGATTTCAGGACGAAGTCGATATTCGAGTCATCGGCGTGGTCTGTGATAGCGAGCGCCTCGTAGCCAGCTACGGCCGCCCTCCTCGCGAGTTCCGAGGGAAGAAGACATCCGTCGCTTATAAGTGTGTGCGTGTGCAGGTCGATCATTGTGTTGCGTTTGCCTCCCGGCGCTACATCTTGTACTTGCCGAACTCGTCTGGCGCGAGGTCCTCGAGTATCTCGAGGAGTTCCTTGTTGCCCGCGCCCTTCTTGACAGCCTCTTCTCGGAGATCTATCTTCCTGGACTTGTCGATGACCGAGCTGTCCACATAAATGGGGCACTCCATCCTCAGGGCCAGGGCTATTGCGTCGCTGGGGCGCGAATCGAGGATAATGGAATTGCCCGGGGATTTGAGATATATCCTCGCGTAATAGACATTATCCTTCAGGTCCGTTACCTCTATCTTCTCAACATTTATGCTCAGGTTATTGAGTATGGCCTTCATGAGGTCGTGGGTCATGGGCCTTGAAAACCTTATCTTCTCAAGTTCTGAGGCTATGGCGCTCGCCTCGAGCACGCCTATCCACACGGGAAGAGACTTTTTGTCGTCCAGGTCCTTGAGGATGACGATGGGGGCGTTTGTAAAGGGGTCGAGCGTAATCCCGAAGACTTTCATCTCTAAGAACATAACAGACTCCTTTCGTTATATACGCCGCGAAGTGAATTCTGATAGGCCCCGGTAATTGTAACGTCCACAATAGAGCCCCTCAGCGCCTGGGGGGCCGGGAAGTTGACGACCCTGTTGGTACGTGTCCTGCCGGCGACCTCGGAAGCGTCATGCCTGCTCCTGCCCTCGATGAGCACGTCCATGGTCCTGCCCACAAGGGCCTCGGAGCGCTCAAGCGTAATAGACCTCTGGGTATCCTGCAAGACCTTTAGCCTCTCGGATTTTACCTCGCGCGGTATATGCCCCTTGAGGCGAGACGCCGCCGTGCCCGGCCTCGGCGAATATTTGAAGGAAAAGATGTTGTCGAACCTTACCGCTCTTATCACTTTCATGGTCTCCTCAAAATCCTTATCAGTTTCACCTGGGAAACCTACTATTATATCGGTAGTTATAGCCATATCCTGATAAAGGCTCCTAAGTTGCTCGACCTTTTTGAGAAATTCCTCAACGGTATAGACCCTCTTCATGGCCTTAAGCACCCTGTCTGAGCCCGACTGAAGGGGCAGATGGAGATGTCTGCAAAGTTTCTCGACCTCTGCGAAGAGGTGGATGAGTTCTCCGGAGAGGTCCTTTGGATGGGACGTCACGAACCTTATCCTCTCTATCCCTTCGATGAGGGCCGCCTTTTTTATAAGCCCTGTGAGGTTTACGCCTCCGGCGTCCTCATAGGAGTTTACGTTCTGGCCGATGAGCGTGACCTCTTTGGTTCCTTTTTCAGCGAGGCCAGCTATCTCGTCAAGCACCTCGGCGGCGGCCCTGCTTACTTCAGGCCCCCTTGTATATGGGACTATGCAGTAGGAACAAAAATTGTTGCATCCCCGCATTATGCTGACAAAGGCGCTGTACGGGGTCTTTTGCACCCTCCTTGAGAATTCGTCCTTTTCAATGCTGGCGCTCATGGCCGTGGCGACGACGCCTTTTTTATTAAGGGACGCCTCCTTGATGAGGGCGTTTATCCTGTGAATATTGGCGGTGCCCACGACAAGGTCCACGTAGGGCGCCCTTTTCATCAGCCTTTCGCCCTCCTGCTGCGCCACGCAGCCGCTTACGCCTATGAGAAGGGCCGGGTTCACATCCTTTAGCGCTCTGAACCTGCCGAGAGTTGAATAGACCTTTTGCTCGGCCTTGTCCCTGATGCTGCAGGTGTTCAGTATTATGAGGTCCGAGTCTTCAGGTGCGAGCGTCCTCTCGTAACCCGTCTCCCTTAAAAAGCCGAGGAGCCTTTCGGAGTCGTTCTCGTTCATCTGGCAACCGAAGGTCTCGAGAAATACCTTTTTATCGTCCTCTTTCAGATGCTTTTGCATGGTAAAATTTAAAGGCTTTTTCAAGCCGCTGG
>BTQV01000140.1:0-3928 GCA_036986055.1 Thermodesulfobacteriota bacterium | reverse complement strand
AAAGGCGGCGCATTTCGGCGCGGCTACCATTGTGGCCGACGGTTTCAAGGAGGGCGTGATAAGAAAGATATTCGCCTTCGAGGAGGTGGGCACGCTCTTTCTTCCCCGCGAGGACAGGCTTACGAGCAGGAAACACTGGATAGCCTTCTCCTCGCGCCCAACGGGAAGGGTCTTTCTCGACGACGGCGCCAAGCTTGCGCTTTTAAATGGCAAAAAGAGCCTGTTGGCTTCGGGGATACTCGACGTGGACGGCGTATTCGAGGCCGGAGAGGTGGTCCACTGCGTCGATTCAGCGGGGATGGAGTTCGCCAGGGGGCTTATCAATTACAGCTCTGAAGAGGTCAAAAAGATCAAGGGCGTCAAGAGCGGCGATATAGAGAAGATACTTGGATACAAGGTCTACGACGAGGTCATTCACAGGGACAACCTCGTTGTTATTTAATCTTTTTGTCTCTTGAAAAGGAGGGTCGGCCATGGACGTAAAGAGTGTTTTATTTGAACAGGCGCGCTCCGCGAGAGACGCCTCACAGGTCCTTGCCCGTCTCGATTCGGAGACGAAGAACAGGGCGCTCCTGAATATGGCGGAGGGGATCTTGGAGGAGGCCGCTTTTTTACAGGACGAGAACAGTAAAGACCTCGACGCGGCACGGGACAAGGGGCTTAAGAGCGCCATGATTGACAGGCTGACCCTCTCAGACAAAGTCATCTCGGGGATGGCCGCGGGGTTGAAGGAAGTAGCGGCATTGCCAGACCCCGTGGGTGAGGTCACGTCAATGTGGACACGGCCCAACGGCCTCCAGGTGGGAAAGGTCCGGATACCCATCGGCGTCATAGGCATTATCTACGAATCACGGCCCAATGTGACGGCCGACGCCGCGGCCCTCTGCCTGAAATCAGGCAACGCCGTGGTATTGCGCGGCGGCAGTGAGGCGATAAACTCCAACAGGGCCGTGGCAACGGTGCTTAAAAAGGCGTGCAGTAAGGCCGGCGTGCCCGAGGCGGCGGTCCAGGTCATAGAGACCGTTGACCGGGAAGCCGTTGTCGAGATGCTCAAACTTGAAGAGTTCATAGACCTTATAATTCCCCGGGGCGGCGAGGGGCTCATAAGGTTCGTGGTGGCGAACTCGAGGATACCGGTCATAAAGCATTACAAGGGCGTATGCCACGTATTCGTGGACGAATACGCTCAAATTGATATGGCCGTTCAAATCGCCTATAACGCCAAGGTGCAGAGGCCGGGCGTATGCAACTCCATGGAGACGCTCCTCGTACACTCAAAGATAGCCGAAGAGTTCCTCCCCATAGTACATGAAAGGTACAGGGAAGCCGGCGTCGAGATACGCGGCTGTACCGAGACGGCAAGGATTTTAGGGGGGATAAAAGAGGCTTCGGAAGAGGACTGGCCGGCGGAGTTCCTCGACCTTATACTCGCCGTCAAGGTCGTCGAGGACATTGACGCGGCGATGTCCCATATAGCGAAGTACGGCTCTCTCCATACCGAGGCCATAGTGACGAGAGACTACAGGAACGCGAGGAGGTTTTTAAGGGAGGTGAACTCATCCACGGTCCTCGTTAACGCCTCCACACGCTTTTCAGACGGCTTTGAGCTCGGCCTCGGCGCGGAAATAGGCATCTCCACCACCAAGATACACGCCTTCGGCCCCATGGGCTTAAAGGAGCTTACAACGGAGAAGTTTATCGTCCTCGGAGACGGTCAGATAAGGGAGTAAGTACCTTGCCATGGAGGCCAACTCCATGGATTTTATAATAATATTTACGTGACTGCGCAAAAAATGCGGGGTAACGTGTCTTGTGTCAAGAAAAAAACCCAATTAAAACAAGTAGTTATGTTTTGGCACGTCTATTGCTTTAGTTATAGATACGCAATGTAGTAAATAATCGTGCCTTTTTACGGACTTAAGTTTTTTTCATCTTCACGCGACGGAAGGAAAGTGGGTTATGGGGGTAAAGGGAAGACTGGCCGACATAAGCCTTGTTGACATCATCCAGATATTCCTTTCAGAAAAGAGGAGCGCCGCGCTCCATCTCGGCTCGGACATGGGTTTCGGCCATGTCTATATCAAGGACGGCGTTATCGTCCACGCCTCTTACAGGGATTCTACAGGCGCCGACGCCTTGAGGCAACTCATGAGCTGGAAAGACGGCGAGTTCGAAGTGGAATCAGACGCCTCGCCTCCGGCCGAGACCATGGGCGAAGAAGAGGCCACCATCGTCATCGGAGGAGTCGGTGGTATGGAAGACGTGCCGGGCCTTACACCGGGCCTCACTGGGGAGACCGCCGGACACGAAGACGACTCTCAGAGCCTTATAAAGATGCTCCTTAAACTCGGCGTTCTGGAGAAGATATAGCCATGGGCGACATAAAGAAAAACGTAGCCATAATCGGGGCCAACAAAGAGGCCCTCAAGCTCCTGCCCATCCTTTTGAACGATAAGTCCACGAGGGTCAGCATCATAGCGGACCCCAACAGGGACGCCATGTTGTTCAAGCTCAACGAGCTGGGCTACAGGCTCTCCAAGAAACTCAATATAAAGACGACCTTTGACCTCGAAGAGATAAGGAACGACCCGGATATAGATATAATCATTGACGCCGTTCAGGACAGCGCCACGGAAAAGTTCCTCGAGGGACCGGAGTTCAACGACATAGAGAAGCTCGGCCCCTTGAGCGCGAGGCTCATCTGGGAGGTGAGGTCTTCAGCCGCTCGAAAGGTCGGCGGGCGCGCCGGAGAAGGCGTGCAGGCCGCGCTATTTACTTCCCTCAAGGAGATAGTCGATTCCCTGAGGCTCATAACCGACAGGAAGGAACTCTTTTCCCTCCTCCTGAAACTTATTACAGAGTCCACCGGGGCCGAGCGTTCCTCCATCATGCTCGCGTCCCCTGATGAGAAAAAATTGAGGGTGGAGATAGCCAAGGGCATGGACGAGGAAGTGGTAAGGAAGATCCGCGTCTCCTTTGGCGAGGGTATCTCCGGCAAGGCCGCGGCCGAGGCAAAACCCTTTATAGTCTCGGGAAAGGCCGACCCCGATGTCTTCGCCCACCCCCGTGAGAGGAGCGACGCGAAGAGCGCCATGAGCGTGCCCCTTATTTCCGATAGAGAGGTTATAGGGGTAATCAACGTAAGCACGGGCGAGTCCACCGACGCCTACACGGAAGAGGACCTTAAATTCCTCACATCCCTTGCAGCGCTGGCCGCCGAGGTTATAAAGAAATCCAATGAATACGAAAGGCTCCGCACAGACGCCGCCAAGTTCGGCTTCTGGAAGGAGTTGGACGGCATCATGAGCTCGGACATACCCATGGAGAAACGCCTCTCCATCATCGCCGGCAAGATCGTCGAGGAGGTGCCGGGCCTTACCTGCTATATCTATCTCTTTAACGAAGAGACCCGGAGGCTGCTCCTAAAGGCTTCGAGCTCAAGGGACGCCGCCGGACTCGGTATGCTCGGCATAAGGGCCGGAGAGGGGATAGAGGGGTATGCCATGGCGTCTAAAAAAGATGTTTTCCTCGTTGACAGGACCGAGGAGGACTCGGAGAAGAAGGCTTATCTGAGCCTGCCCATGGTCTGCCAGGGCAGGTTCGTCGGCACCCTGAGCGGCCAGATTGTCTCCACGCAGGGCCTTTCAAAGTACCATGAGTCCTTCTTGAAGGACATAAGGACCCTTGTGGGGCAGAGCGTTCATAGGTTCATGGAGAGCGAGAGGGACGGCCGCTGGAAGAAGAGGTTCTCCGGCGTCGATGACCTTGGGCTCGAACTCATACCCGTTACCGACCCCAAGAGGCTCGTCGCCATGATAGCGGAGAAATCCGCGGCGGTCCTTGGCGCCGACGGGTCTTTATTGAGGATAATGCAGGACGACACCAAGCGTTACCAGACGGTTGCGAGCACCGGGCTTGACGACAGGGA
>BTQV01000139.1:0-3934 GCA_036986055.1 Thermodesulfobacteriota bacterium | reverse complement strand
CTCAATTACAAGATACTCTCGGAAAGATGGATAAGCGAAACAACGGCCAAGCCTGAACTCGGCGAAGGCCCCGACGATATTCCCCTGGAGGATACCCCTGTAAAGGATAAAAAAGAGGAAGAACCCGAGATTATAGAGACATACCTCGTTCTTCTTGAGGCCCGGGTGGATATGGGGTCTCTCAAGAAATCTCTCAACCGGCTCGTCTCAGGCGCCAGAGAATCTAGGATCAAACTCGTTATGCTCGACATTAACGACTATGAGACCTACCGCGCCCTCATCGACTCCCTTAACAGGATAAACGTCCTCGAGGAGCTCTCTTACCGTTCCTTTTACCGCGGGAGGTTCGTCATGACGGCAAAGACCACCCTGGACGTCAGAACCCTTGCCGGAGAGATATCGAGGGAGGCGGGCAAAGACTTTGTCGTATCCGTGGGAGGCATGTGGATGGTAATAATAAAGGCCTTTCCAGGGGCCGCGGGCTCCGGCCGTTAACAGGACGATAAAAAAGCAGACAGGTTTTTGAGGTTTATGAAAAAATCTTTTACCAGAATAGCGCTCCTGCTCGCAATCATAACCGTACTCTACGGCTGCTCCAAAGCCGTCAACTACAAGATTACAGAGCGCTTCTATGTGAGAACGCCCCTTACCGTGGCGGTACTGCCCGTATACTGGGACGCCGGACGGAATGACAAGGCAAAAGAGATAGGACGGCTCTTCAGGTCAATGTCCCTTGAGAGGTTGAGGGATAGGAATTACAGGCCCCTTTCTCTCGCAGATGTGGACGAAAGGCTTTCAAGGCTCGACCAGGCCGGGCTGAAAAAAAAGACACCGGGAGAGCTGGCAAGGATACTCGGCGCCGACGCCGTACTCTCTATCCGCATAAAGGAGTGGAAGCAAGACAGGTTCCTGACATACGCGTATCTGAAGATAAAAACGCGCTTCGAACTGTATTCACTGGACTCGACGAGGCTCTGGTACGCCGATTACGGCACAAAGGACTCTGACATAAAGATGGACAAGACCCCCCTTGAAATTTCCATTTTAAAGGTATATGAGCCACGGATAGAGAGGCTCGTGGCGGCGGTCTTCTCAACGCTGCCGTTACGCCGGACAGACCAGAACGCGGAAAAGTTTTACGACTGGCTCCCCTGAAACGCAATACCCCGGGCAATCCATCAAAACAACTTACGTCTTTTTAAGCCTCGCGGCGAAAAAACCATCTGTGCCGTGGCGGTGGGGCAGGGTCCTCAAAAACCCCTCTTCGTCGACGAGTTCCTTCAACATGCCCGTAAGATAAGTATCAGCCCTTTCAAGGGCAAAATCCTTGCGGCCCGCCAAAAACCACCTTATGACCTCGTCCGTCTCCTCGGGCTCAAGGGTACATACTGAGTAGACGAGACGGCCGCCTTTTTTTAAATACCCGCTTACGTTATTAATGAGCCTCTTCTGCGCGGCTCTAAGCCCCTCCAAGGCCTCTTCGCCGCTCCTTATCCTGATGTCGGGGGACCTCCTTAAGACCCCGAGACCGGAACAGGGCGCATCAAGTAGGACGGCGTCGAAAGGGCCATCGCCATATGGCCTTAAAAAGCGCTCCTCTGAAGAATCGGCCTCAACGGTCTTTATTATCTTTATGCCGAACCTCCCGGCGGCGTCCTTTACCTGCTTGAGCCTGCCCCCCCGCCTGTCAACGGCATAGATTATGCCGCGATTTTCCATAAGCGCGGCCATCTGCGTCGTCTTGCCGCCGGGGGCGCTGCAGGCGTCCAGGACCCTCTCGCCCGGAGAGGGTGAAAGGAGCAACGGCACGACCTGTGACGCCTCGTCCTGGATATAAAACCTTTTATCCCTTGGGCTGAGATACCCTGCCCCCCCTCCCCCCGTTACCGTAAGGCCCAGGGGCGAGTACCGCGTTTCCCTTACCTTGAAACCCGCATCTTCCAACTCTCCTTTCAGCCCCTCTCTCGTGGTCACGAGGGTATTTACCCGCAAGGTCCTCGGAGGCGCGGCGTTATTGGCGCTCAAGAGTTCGACAGTCCCGGTAACGCCGTACCTTTCCACCCATCTCCTGACCATCCATTGGGGGTGGGAGTAGAAGACAGAGAGATGTATTACAGGTTCTCTCTCCATATCCGGGAATCTTACCTCGTCCACACGGCCCGCGACAGACCTCAAAACAGCGTTAACAAAACCTGCTTTTTTACGGTCCGGCCCCTTGACGAGTTTCACTGATTCGTTCACGGCGGCGGAAAGGGGCATCCTCGTAAGGAAAAGGATCTGATATGTACCGATACGCAGGGCGTTTAAGACCCTCGTCTCGAGTTTTTTCGTCTTTATGGAAGAAAAGGCGTCTATAATCCAGTCGAGCCTCATCCACCACCTTAAGACCCCGTAGGTTATCTCCGTTGCCAGCGCCCTGTCCACGGGTTTTAATCCTTCCATCTCCCTGTCAAGGACGATGTCCGCGTAGGCTCCTGCGCCAAAGACCCTGTTAAGGACGTTGAAGGCCGCCTTTCGCGCTGTCTTTTGCGCGGAACCGTCTTTTCTTGTTCCCCTTCCATCCATAAACCGGTACCGGAAAAATTCCTCAGGATTTAGAGTGTTCAGTTTAACATCTTTCCCGTAATTTTCAGCCCAAAGTTTTATCTCAAAAATTTACTGCTCTCGTCCCGCGTTGAAAAAGACCTGTATTTTTGTTATGATTTTTATATGGAAGAACAAGGTGTAGTAGTTGAAGACAAAGGCGCGACCGTTATGGTCAAGATCCAGAAGGCCTCGTCCTGCGATAGTTGCGCGTCAAAGAAGGCTTGCAAGCCTGTTGGAGAGTCGGATATGCTCATAGAGGTGGAAAATACCGTTGGCGCGAAGGTGGGCCAGCAGGTTATCTTCACCGTTGGCTCCGGCTCGATGTTCAAGGCCGGGGTGCTCTTTTACCTCGTGCCCCTCCTGAGTTTTATAGCCGGGGTGGTGCTTGGGCAGACCGTCGCGACAAAAATATTCCCCAATGAGAACGCGGACCTCCTCGCCGGGGTCTTCGGCGTCATCTTGCTCGTCCTCTCTTTCGTGGCCCTCAAACTCTACAGCAGGCACCTTGAAAAGGACCCGTCTTTCAGGCCGCATATCCTGAGGGTGGTGTAGATTGGGTTCAAAGGTCCTCAGCCGGAATAAAAAGGCATTCCACGACTATCACATCGAAGAGACCCTGGAGGCGGGCATCGTGCTAACAGGGAGCGAGGTAAAATCCATTAGGGGCGGCAGACTGAACCTCAAGGACAGCTTCGCCCGGATTCTGGGCAATGAGGTCTTTTTGCTGAACGTCCATATAAGCCCCTATGCGCAGGCCGACGGCTTCGCTGAACACGAACCCGAGAGGAGGCGTAAACTCCTCCTCCACAAAAGGGAGATTCAGAGGCTTATAGGCAAGACTCGCGTCAAGGGTTTTACGCTCATACCCACGAAGGTCTACCTCAAGGACGGCAAGATCAAGGTGGAGATAGCGCTGGCAAAGGGCAAGACCAGTTATGACAAGCGTGCGACCATAAAGAAAAAAGAGGCCGACAGAGAGGTCGCGAGGGCCATGAGGCAGAGGAGCAAGGATTCGTGACCCGCGCTTTTTAGTTGTTTACGGACTTTTGTAATCCTTGAAAGTATGCTATTATATTTGATGGGGGGCGACCGGTCTCGACGGGACGGTCCGAGTCCTAGGGAAGCATACCGAGGTCTACCGCCTCGTTAAACAGGTAGGAAACAATAGTCGCCAACGACTATAACTACGCTCTGGCCGCTTAACCCGGCCAGCATCCTTTAGGCCTTTTCCTGCGGGGTTTTTTGGATGTCGACTAGCAGGATGGTCTTGAGGGCTCCGTCCGAAGCCCCTCAAGGCGAGATCAACCGGACTGGTTCTGAGGCAGCCCGCCTGTAGGCGGCCGAAGAA
>BTQV01000138.1:0-3973 GCA_036986055.1 Thermodesulfobacteriota bacterium | reverse complement strand
CAAAAGATGAGGGCGAGGGTAAAGAAGGGTCTGCTTTAATCCGGGCCGGGGTTTTGCCGGTCGAAGTTCTTTTTATCAAAAACCACCTATGGAAGATATAAAGGACATTTCGGAAGACGAAAAGGCCGGGTCTCAACCGCCGGGCGAGGCAAAGGAAAGCGTCTCGGTCCCGGCCGCTCCGGTCCTTGAGCCGTTCGTACAGCCCCCCAGCGCTGTCCGCGACCCTGTAAAGGCATATCTTAAAGAGATGGGTTCCGTCGTTCTTCTCACAAGGGAAGAGGAGGTGGAGCTGGCAAAGAGGGTGGAGGAGGGCAAGGCCGCCATAACGCGGGAGTTCTTGAGGACCCCTCTTATAATAGAGGAACTTAACGCACTCAAGAAGAGGCTTGCCGACAGAAAGGGCTTCGAAGAGGAAGAGGTCATCGAGTTCGATGACTATGAGGGCCTTTTAAGCGAAGACGAAGAGGACCTTGAGGCGGTCTTTCACGAGATAGAGGAGCTGAACAAGTTATACAAGAAGGTCCACCAGAACAAGAAGGCTAAACAATGCCATAAGGACAGGCTCCTTCAGCTTCTTACAGACGTAGAGAAGAAGAGCAATATCTTCGAGAGGGTCGTTTACAGGTTCAAGGGCTACGAGTGGGAATTCAAGAGACTTGAGAAGAAGAGGGCCTCTTTGGAGAGGGCCCTGGCCGGGGCGGTGGCCAAGCCGCCCGTCTCCGGCAGGAACGCAAAAGGGAGAGCAGTGCCTGGGCCCGACGGGGACGAAGAGGCCGAGGCGCTTAAAGAGTTAAGGCTAAATAAAAAGAGGGTAAGGGAGATTGTAAAAGAGACGGGCCTGGATCACGAGGAGCTTGTTGATGTGCTCGATTCCATCGCCCGCTGGGAAGACCATATCGAGGGGGCCAAGGAGAGGCTCATAAAGGCTAACCTCAGGCTCGTCGTCAGCATAGCGCGCAGGTACCTGAACAGGGGGCTCCAGTTCCTCGACCTTATCCAGGAAGGCAACATCGGCCTCATGCGCGCCGTTGAGAAGTTCGAATACCAGAGGGGCTACAAGTTTTCCACATACGCCACGTGGTGGATACGCCAAGCCATCTCCCGCGCCATAGCGGACCAGGCGCGCACCATCCGCATACCCGTACACATGATAGAGACCATAAATAAATTGATGCGTTCTTCCCATTATTTCGTACAGGAGAACGGCAGGGAGCCCATGCCCGAGGAGCTGGCCGAAAAACTCCTCATGCCCTTTGACAAGGTGAGAAAGATCTTGAAGATCGCCAAGGAGCCCATCTCGCTCGAGACACCGGTGGGGGACGAGGGTGACAGCCTCCTTGGAGACTTTATCGAGGACAAGGAGGCCATGATCCCCCATGACGAGATTATAAGCAACGACTTAACGGGGCATATGAACGAGGTGCTGGCCACCCTCTCTCCCCGCGAGGAGAAGGTCCTGAGGATGAGGTTCGGCATAGGCGAGACCAAGGACCACACTCTCGAAGAGGTAGGGGCCTACTTCAACGTCACCCGTGAGAGGATCCGCCAGATCGAGGCGAAGGCGCTGAGGAAGTTAAGGCACCCCAAGAGGTGCAGAAAATTAAAGTCCTTCTCGGACAAGTAACGCCCCATGGAAATTCCCGCAGGGGCAGTTTTTTTGCGTTCAAGGCTGAAGCCACGCTGGGCGATTACAACTTGTTGAATTTGCGTATTTTACAGTGTCAGTTAATTTTTCATTAAAAAAAACTTAATTTTCTCTTGACATTTTTTTGTTAATCCGTATAATTATTGTCAAGTATTAAAGCCTATGCGCTCAGGAAGGGCGCGCGGGCTTCAGGTGAAGACGCCATTAGTATAACCTTATCGAGAGGTTATGCTGGTGGCTTTTTTTTTGCTTATAATCCCCCTTTGAAATTACAAGAAGTTAGCCTCAACCCGGTAAGGTCCGTTATGAAGAGATGGTTACTGACAGGCGTTTTAGTTCTGGGGGCCGCGCTCTTTATCAAGGCTGATGACTCCCATTCCGCCACAGGAACCATGGGTGTGGCCGGGTCGGTGAGCGCCTATACGGCCGGTCTCTCCGCAAACGGCGTGGTCAGGTCCAGGCACAACCTCGGTGACTTCGGAAGGGTAATAAAGACCGAGTCCACCACGCAAGTCTGTGTATTCTGCCATACACCCCATCATACAAATACCACTGCCGCTCCTCTCTGGAACAGGTCTACTTCTAATTCCGTAAACTACGTTGCCTACGGCACGACCCTTGCCGGGTCCACCATAAACAACGCCGACTTCGGAGGCGCAACTCTCGCGTGCCTCAGTTGTCATGACGGAGAAACGGCCTTTGACAGCCTCGTTAATGCCCCTGGCAAGGGCGGCGTCACATTCGGAGGCGGCGCCACGGAGCAGAGCTGGAAATTTTCCATGCCGGGCATCCCAGGGTTAAAACTGGATGCGTGGGACCATTTCGGCTCGCCCGGCACACCGAATGTCTGGTGTCAGACATGCCATCCCTCGAGCGGCTCGGGCTTTGCCTATAACGACACCTGGAGCAGTCTATCTCTTGGTACCGATATCTCAAACGACCACCCCGTCTCAGTCGTATATTCCGCGAGTACAAAAGCGAGCTTGAGGCCCACCAATACCACGATATCCATGATAGACCTTTCAACGGGCCTGGAGAACACCACGATATATTTTGATAATATGCAGCAGAACCGCTGGGCCGTCTCCGGTTTCATCTCCAGTACGGCCACTATCGGGGACCTCCTGAGGAACAACAAGGTGGAGTGCAGTTCATGCCATGACCCCCACTTCAGGAACCTCTCCTGGGACGAGTCAGACGCGACCTATGATCCGAGCGTGCAGAACCCCTCACGTACCCTCTCCTGGTGTACCGCGGGCACCGAGGATTGTTCTGACGGGCTCTTCTTGAGGAGAGTCGGGGGCAACACGGGTTCAGGGGTTTGCAGGACTTGCCACAACAAGTAATCACCAGACTCATGGGAAAAATCAAAGGCCCGTCTTTTTCTTGTTAAAGACGGGCCTTTTTTATCGAACGCATAAAGGCCTTTGAGGGGGTTGGCGTTTTTTTTGCCGCCGATTGCACAAAAGGCCATAAAACCCGGCCAAAGTATTTGACTTGAGGGTCGGTTCTGGTATAATCCCAAGTTTGACGGCTGAAGCCCGGTTCATGCGGGTTGATTTAACTTACGGCATGGACAAAATTTTTTCGGCGGAGGAGGTGTATTTTTTTTGTCAGAGGTCAAAGTTTACGACGACCAGCTTGAAAAGGCGCTCAAAATACTTAAGCGCAAACTCGCTCAGGACGGGACCTTCAAGGAGATTAAGAAGAGAAGGTTTTATGAAAAGCCGAGTTTAAAGAAAAAGAGAAAGCGCCAGGAAGCGGCAAAACGCCGCGCAAAGGCGTTAAAAAAGGCAAGACGGCGTTATGATTAGTCTTACTGCGCAACCCTTTCTTTTACAAGGGCTTCGACGATTCCGGGGTCTGCAAGCGTTGATGTGTCGCCCAGGTCTTCGGTATGCCCGTTTGCGATCTTTCTCAGTATCCTTCTCATAATCTTGCCGCTTCGCGTTTTAGGAAGCCCTGTTGCGAACTGGAGTTTATCCGGCTTCGCGATGGGGCTTACCTCTTTTTTAACGTGGCTTTCAAGGGCCTTTCTTACCTCGTCCGTGGCGGATAGCCCCTCTTTGAGCACCACAAAGGCGTATATGCCCTCGCCCTTCACCTCATGGGGGTAGCCCACCACCGCCGCCTCGGCCACGTCCTCGTGGGAAACAAGCGCGCTCTCTATCTCCGCGGTGCCGAGCCTGTGGCCGGCTACGTTCAATACATCATCTATCCTCCCCATGAGCCACCAGTCCCCGTCGTTGTCCACCCTCGCTCCGTCGCCGCTTAAGTAACGGCCCGGGAACCTGGAAAAATAGACCTCCTTGAAACGTTCGTTCCCCT
>BTQV01000137.1:0-4008 GCA_036986055.1 Thermodesulfobacteriota bacterium | reverse complement strand
GGCCTGTTCCACTCTTCACGGAGCGCTTCTCGTTTTTTAGCGTCGAGCCTTATATATTTAAAGGTGTTGTTGGCCATGGCGTTGGGCTTTATGTTCATGACCCACTTGTGGTAGAGGACGAAGGAGACGGGGTGGTATCCCCATACCCAGGGCGAGTCTTTCTGGAGTATGCGGACCATCTCTTTTATAATCTTAAGGCGCGCGGGCCCGTTGTCCATGTTCTCCATCTTCTTGAAGAGCCTGTCAAAGACGGGGTTTGAGTAGTTGGCCACGTTCTCGCCCTGGAATTTTTTCTTGCTGTTGGAGCCGGTGAGCAAAAACAAAAAGTTTTCAGGGTCCGGGTAATCGGCGTTCCACCCCCAGACGAAGAACTGGAAGTTGCCCTTGAGCATCTTTTCCTGGAACCTGTTGTAGTCGGTGGTCCTGTTGACGAGCTGGATGCCGAGGAGTTTGAACCTCTTCATATACCAGTTTATAACCGGGGTAAACCCCGGGCCCGTCCAGGGGTTGTCGAAGGTAATGGTAAGGGGGCGGCCCGAGCTGTCCCTCCCGCCTGGATACCCGGCCTCGGCGAGGAGTTTTTTCGCTTCCTCAATGGACCTCCTTACCGGTTTTTTCCTCGTTTCATCCCACTTGTAGACGTAGGGGTTTACGCTGTCCCTGCCTTGCCCGTGGCCGAAGATGCCCGGCGGCAGCGGCGAGGAGGCGGGTATGCCCCGGCCGTTATTGAATATCTCTATATACTCCTCGTAATCGAGGGCGATTGCCACGGCCCGGCGGAGTTTCTGTTTTTCAGGGGCGTAGCCGCCCACTACGTCGTCGAGCATGTTGAAGCCCGCGTAGTAGGTTGAGGGTTGTACCGAGGTTAAGAGCCTTATACCCTTTTTTCTCATAAAGGGGCTCGGCTCGGCCCTGCCTGTTTGCGAAAACGTTACGGCCTGGTCGAAACTCTCGGAGGTAATGCCGGAGTTGTCGTAGTACCCCTGAAGAAATTTGTTCCACCTCGGTATGGCCTCCTTTTCAATCTTCATGACTATCCTGTCGATGAAGGGAAGGGGTTTTCCACTGTCGCCGAGGAGCCCGGCCTCAAGGTCGCCCTTCTCGCCGCGGCCCGGATATCTTTCGCCGTGGAATCTTTTGTTCCTTGCAAGTATTATCTCCATGTTGGGGTCGTATGTGTCCATTATATAGGGGCCCGTGCCCAGGGGGAAGCGGTCGAGAGTTATGTTCCTGCCGGCCATGGCGCCCTCGCCGTAGAACCTGACGGCCTCAACTGGCATGGGCGAAAAAAAGGGCATGGCGAGCCAGTAGATGAACTGGGGGTATTTTTTCTTGAGGATTATCCTGTAGGTATAGTCGTCAACCTTTATCGCGCCTGGGAGCCGGTATTCGTTGTAATCAAAGAGTATGGGGTTCACGCGCTCGTCTGTGGTCTGGTTGTAGGAGGGGCCTGCGGCCTCGCGCCTCTCCTTCCTTATCTTGTCGAGGTCTTTACGCATCTTGATGGAGAGTTCCCGGAGGCCCAGTATGTATTTTTCAATGATGGGGAGGATGGGGCTCTCAACGAGGGGGTTGGCGAGGCGCTTTATCTGCAATAAAAAATCGTCGGACTTCAATTCGCGCGTGCCTTTTTCGGTAAAGTCCTTCAACTCCTCAATACCGTCTAAATCTTTATCCTTCAGCCCCCGGTACAAAAATTCTCCCGACTTGTCGAGGGCAAAGGCCGGGTGCTCCTGGTACATGACACCTTTTTTTATCCTTATCTCGTAGACGGCCCTGGCTACGAGCTCCGGGTCCACGTCGCGGGGGAGTTTCTTATTGCTCTTGTCGAAATATTCCGGCACGGGAATCTTTTCGGCCGAAAGGGGGACGAGTTCGTAGGGGCGTTTGAGGTAATGGTATTGAAGCGGCGGCTCGTAAATCTGGGAAATGAGCCGGTACTCGTCGGAACTGTAAGAACGCGCCGGGTCGAGGTGCTTCGGCGGCTCGTTGAATGTCGTATAAAAGATGTTCTTCCCCTTTTCAGAGGAGCGGTAGGGGTTGTTTGGCGTACAGCCGTTGACTATGAAGATGACCGCCATAAATAGGAGTACGGACTTCGCGAAAAGACCAACCCCGGCGTGGTTGTATTTTTTTTTGTTCATAAGATAGGGCATAATAAAAGATTTTTACATAAGCCTTTAGAAAATATCACATCGCCCCTGAGCGGTCAAACCCCGTTAAGGCGCGGCCCGTGAAAAGGTCCGTCCCTGCTTTGTGTCTCCGGGGGTGGTGCCGGGAATTTTGTCGAAATAATTTTTTTGTGACGGCGCGCGCAAGCCGGCCCGGAGCTTTTGATTGACATAAACGTCTCAATCTGGGATAATTTCCATAATGATTTTAAGTAGATAAGGAAGACGCAGAGGCAAGGGATGCTTCACGGAAAAAAAGTCGTAGTCGTTCTACCCGCCTACCACGCGGAAAAGACCCTCGTTATGACCTATAACGAGATACCCTTTGATACCGTAGACGATGTGGTCCTCGTTGACGACTGCAGTAACGACAGGACCGTGGAGGAAGGCAAGAGGCTGGGCATAAGGAATATTCTCGTCCACAAGAAGAATACGGGCTACGGGGGCAATCAAAAGTCCTGCTACACAGAGGCCTTGAGGCTCGGCGCCGACATCGTTGTGATGCTCCACCCCGATTACCAGTACACGCCAAAACTCATCTCGGCCATGGCCTCCATGATAGCCTCGGGCGAGTTCGACGTGGTGCTCGCTTCGAGGATACTCGGCAGAGGGGCGCTCGCGGGGGGTATGCCCCTTTACAAGTATATCTCCAACAGGTTTTTGACCCTCGTTGAAAACATCCTTCTCGGCGAAAAAATGTCAGAGTACCACACGGGCTACAGGGCCTTTTCAAAGGAGGTGCTCGAAAAACTCCCCCTCCTCGAAGACTCAGACGACTTCGTCTTTGACAACGAGATGCTCGCTCAGGCCGTGTACTTCGGTTTCAGGCTGGGCGAGATAAGCTGCCCCACCAAGTATTTCCCCGAAGCGTCTTCCATCACCTTCACCCGGAGCGTCACATACGGCCTGGGTGTCCTTTCAACGGCCGTTAAGTTCAGGCTCCAGAAGGCCGGCCTTAAAAAATACGCCATCTTCGACGAGGGCGGCAGAAGGCTCGAGCCTGAGAAAAGGTCCGGACGCCTTAAAGAGGTCCTTGCGCCTTAAGTTCTCGGATGAGGGGTGAAGGAGATTTTTTGCGGGTTTAGTCCCCGCACCCTCCCGTTCCGCAGGTGGGGTCGCCACCTGAAAGGTTAAGCCCGCACCCCGTGCATACGGTGACGGAATAAGAGGAGTCCGTGCCGCATGCCGGACATTTTCCGGAAGACATGTTTTCTTCCATTTCTTTCAGTTCCGGGTGTTTCTTGTGCAATATCTCTTCCATCTTTTTCGCGGCCGCCGGCGCGTGGACCTCTTCCACGAAGAGCCCGAAGCCGTCGGAGCACGAGGGGCCGTCACCCATGTTCAAGACGCTTGAAATGATGCCGGCCTTCTTGAGTTCCCCGCCGAGCCATTTTAACCTGACAGCCTCGCCGCTCTCCATGAGTACGAGCGTAGAGCCGTCGTTCGCGTCGGTTTGAGCAACCTGTGTTTCCTCACCAGGGAAGACGAGGGGGATTGCGCACTTGTTGCATTCTTCCACATGGGCGAAAAATTCGGCGTCGCACCCGGGGCAGACCTTTACGTCTTCGTCCATTTCAAATATTCTCCTTATGAAAATTTAGTTTGCGTCAACTGGTAACTGCGGGCTTGATTATACCACAGAGTCGTGGTAAAAATAAATTCCATCGGGCCGGGTTTGGGCCTTCTGGTTCTAATCAGTCTACGGGGGAGAGGTGGCCGAGCGGTTGAAGGCAGCTGCCTGCTAAGCAGTTGTAGGGCTTATACTCTACCGAGGGTTCGAATCCCTCCCTCTCCGCCATTTTTCAGCAGGAACATTTTTACAAAAAAAGTCCCTCTC
>BTQV01000136.1:0-4034 GCA_036986055.1 Thermodesulfobacteriota bacterium | reverse complement strand
AGATGAAGGAGTACGGCATACCGCCCATAGACATGGTGGTGGTGAACCTCTACGCCTTTGAGGATACGGTAAGAGGCGGGTGCACCCTTGAAGAGGGTATTGAGAATATAGACATCGGCGGGCCCACAATGATAAGGGCGGCCGCAAAGAACTATAACGACGTGGCCGTGGTGGTGGAGCCCTCTGATTACGAGGCTGTTCTGAGGGAGATGAAAGAGAAGAACGGCGCCCTCGGCCTTGAAACCCGCTTTTCACTGGCGAAGAAGGTCTTTCAACTGACGGCGCGCTACGACGCGGCCATATCAAACTACCTCGGAAGCGTACCCGCCATAACGGACAAGGATGAGTTTAAGGAATTCCCCGAGACCTTCACCGTGCAATTCAAGAAGATAAGCGACTTGAGATATGGCGAGAACCCGCACCAGTCGGCGGCGTTTTACAGGACACTGGGCGGCGGCATGCTCGCCGACTCAAGGCAACTCCACGGGAAGGAACTCTCCTTTAATAATATCCTCGACCTCAACTCGGCCCTTGGCATAGTCTCGGAGTTTCAGGAGCCCGCCGCCGTGGTATTGAAGCACAACAACCCCTGCGGCGCGGCCGTCTCAAAAGAGGGGATACTCGCGGCGTACAAAAAGGCCTATTCCACGGACAAAACCTCGGCCTTCGGGGGCATCGTGGGCTTTAACAGGAAGGTTACAAAGGATGTGGCAGAGGTTCTCGTTGAGATATTCCTCGAAGCAATAATAGCCCCTGGTTTCGAGGCGGACGCCCTTGAAGTCCTCAAAAATAAAAAAAACCTGAGGATAATGGAAGTTGGAGAGGTAGAGCCCGGGTGTGAGCCGTACAGCAACGGTTTTGACATAAAGAGGGTCTCGGGCGGTGTCCTGTTGCAGACCCCTGACATAACCCCGAACCTGGATATTAAGACAGTGACAAAACGCGAACCCGACGGCCGCGAACTCGCGGACCTCATCTTCGCCTGGAACGTCTCAAAACACGTAAAGAGCAACGCCATAGTCTTTGCGAAGGGCTCGATGACGGTGGGCATAGGCGCCGGGCAGATGTCCAGGATAGATTCGACGAAGATAGCCCTCATGAAGGCATCCGACGCGGGACTCGAAGTAAAAGGATCGGTACTCGCCTCCGACGCGTTCTTCCCCTTCAGGGACAACGTGGACCTCGCCGCGGAAAAGGGCATTACGGCCATAATCCAGCCGGGCGGCTCCATAAGGGACAAAGAGGTCATAGAGGCCGCCGACGGGTGCGGCCTGGCCATGGTCTTTACGGGCGTAAGGCATTTCAGGCATTAAGCGGTTTAAAAAACACTTTCAAGGGGACGTCCTGACTATGAAGGTACTGGTTGTGGGAAGCGGCGGCAGGGAGCACGCCCTTGCGTGGAAACTCTCGCAGGGCGGTAAGGTAAAGAAAATCTTTATCGCTCCGGGCAACGCCGGTACCGCCATGTGCGGTGAGAACGTGAATATCGCGCCCGACGATATCGAGGCCCTTAAGGGGTTCGCCCTTGAAGAGAAGATAGACCTGACCGTCGTCGGCCCTGAGATCCCCCTCACCCTCGGCATTGTTGACACGTTCAAGGAGGCGGGGCTCAGGATATTCGGCCCCACAAAGGCGGCGGCCCTTATCGAGGGGTCCAAGGCCTTCTGCAAGGACCTTATGGCGAGACATGGTATCCCGTCGGCGGCATACAAAAAATTCGACGACGCAAACGAAGCGCTCTCCTATATAAAGGACGCGGAGGTCCCCGTGGTAATAAAGGCAGACGGGCTCGCCGCGGGCAAGGGCGTTATTATCTGCGAGACACGCGCGGCGGCGGCCGAGGCAATTTCACTCATGATGGAGGAAAACGCCTTTGGCGAGGCAGGCAACAGCATCGTCATCGAGGAGTTTTTAACGGGTGAGGAGGTCTCCATCCTCGCCATAACGGACGGAAAGACCGTTATCGCGCTCCCACCCGCCCAGGACCATAAGGCGATATTCGACGGAGGCAAAGGCCCAAATACGGGCGGCATGGGCGCGTACAGCCCCACCCCGGTAATAACCGGGGAACTTGAAAAAGAGGTCCTCGATACGGTAATAATCCCCGTTATAAAGGCCATGGAGGCCGAGGGAAGGAGATATACGGGGGTCCTATATGCAGGGCTTATGGTCTCCGGGGGTAGCCCCAGGGTACTCGAGTTCAACTGCCGCTTCGGAGACCCCGAGACCCAGCCCATACTCATGCGCCTTAACGACGGCGACGGCCTCTTCGACATCCTGTGGGCCGCCGCAGAGGGCTCGCTTAAAGGGATAGAACCCCGCTGGTCGGAAAAGGCCTCGGTCTGCGTGGTCATGAGCGCCGGGGGGTATCCTGGCGGATATGAGAAGGGTAAGATAATAACCGGCCTCGAAGAGGCCGGCGCCATGGAGGACGTCATGGTCTTTCACGCCGGCACTGAAAGGAAGAACGGTAATGTAGTCACCTCTGGAGGCAGGGTTCTCGGAGTAACGGCGCTCGGCGACACCATCGGCGAGGCCGTTGACCGAGCGTACGGCGCCGTAAAACTCATCTCATGGGACGGCGCCTATTACAGGAAGGACATAGGGCTTAAGGCAATAAAAAGGTAATTTCTTCGGACATAAAAAAATGATAATCAAAAAAATTTAACGAGGAGGGCTTATGGCTCCGCGCGAAAAACCCCTTGTGGGAATAGTGATGGGAAGCGACTCGGACCTGCCTGTAATGGAAGAGGCGGCCAAAGCGCTCGATGATTTCAACATACCTCATGAGGTCATTGTATCGTCGGCGCACAGGACCCCCGACTTAACGGCCCGGTATGCGCGGGGGGCTGAGCGCAGGGGGTTGAAGGTTATTATCGCCGGTGCCGGTGGGGCGGCGCACCTCGCCGGGGTCATAGCTGCGCACACCACCCTGCCAGTAATAGGCGTACCCGTTAATTCAGGCCCCTTGAACGGTCTCGACGCCCTCCTCTCAACCGTCCAGATGCCGGGCGGAATTCCCGTCGCCACCGTTGCCATTGGAAAGGCCGGGGCAAAGAACGCCGGTATCCTCGCCGCCGAGATCCTCGCCATCGCCGACGAGGCCCTCGATAAAAAACTAAAGGACTTCAGGAAAAGCCTCTCAAAGAGTGTCCGGGAAAAAGACAAAAAGGTCAGGAGAGAGCGGACCGGCCAGAGTTAAAAAAACCTTTTACCCCCCGGCCTTAAAGGCGGCGTTGTCTCCATGCAAAGACCTGTGAAAAAAATCCTTGTCAGGGCCTCTGACGCGCCGGACAGGGCGATTGCAATTTTACGCAATGGCGGGATAGTGGCCTATCCCACGGAGACCTTTTACGGCCTCGGCGCCGACCCCTTTAACATGGACGCCGTAAAAAGGCTCTTCGCGCTTAAAGGCCGGCCCCCTGAAAAACCCCTCCCCCTCATAATAAAAGACAGGCCCATGCTCTCCGGCCTCGTGGAAGAGGTCCCACGGCCCGCCGAAATACTTATAAAAAGATACTGGCCCGGCCCCCTCACCATAATATTCATGGCAAAGGAGAACGTGCCGGAGTCAATAACCGCTGGCTCCGGAAAGGTCGCGGTCAGGGTTTCGAGCGGAGAGGCGTGCAGGCTCCTGTTGGAAGGGTTTAACTCTCCCTTGACCTCGACGAGCGCCAACCCTTCGGGAAAGGCCCCGGCAAGGTCCGCCGGAGAGGTGCTTGAATATTTTAACGGCTCCATAGACCTCTTGATAGACGGAGGCGGCCTTGCGGGCGAGCTCGGCTCAACTATCGTTGACGTTACCGGTGGCAGGCCATGTATCGTCCGTGAAGGCGCCGTGCCCACTCAGGAGATACTCAAGGCACTCAACGCCCCCGGTTGAGGACAATGCGGCCCAATAGTGGTTTTTAAGCCCTTTTTTGGAATGGACTGAAAACCCCTTAAAAGTTATAATAAACTCATACCCATGGACGCGTCATCAGGCAAAGACATATCAACAAAGGACCCTTCCTATTTCTCGGCCATCTGCATTG
>BTQV01000135.1:0-4034 GCA_036986055.1 Thermodesulfobacteriota bacterium | reverse complement strand
CCAGGGGCGCCCTTACCATAAAGAGCGCTTCTGATATAATAAGGAATATCCAGAGTAAGGGGCTTTTTTAAAAAGGCTTGCTTTTTATATCTTTAAAATGTAAAAAGTTTAACTTGCACAAAAACTTGCACAAAAAAGTATCCGGGGGTTAGAAAGCAAAGATGGGTAAGTCGCTTGTAGTAGTCGAGTCGCCTGCAAAGGCAAAGACTATTAATAAATTTCTGGGCAAGGATTTTACGGTAATGGCCTCGGTGGGGCATATAAAAGACCTTCCCAAGAGCAAACTCGGCGTGGATATCGAGAAGGGTTTCGAGCCCCAGTACGTCAAGATAAAGGGCAAGGAAAAGACGATACGCGAACTCAAGAAGGCGGCCAAAGCCGCGGACAGGATACTGCTCGCCCCCGACCCGGACAGGGAGGGCGAGGCAATAGCGTGGCACATAGCCGAGGAAGTGGACAAGGAGGGCAAGAAGACCCTGAGGGTCCTCTTTAACGAAATAACCGAAAAGGCCGTAAGGGAGGCCATAAAGCACCCCATACCCCTGGACGTCCAGAAGTACGAGGCCCAGCAGGCCCGTAGAATTCTCGACCGCCTCGTGGGATACCAGGTAAGCCCCATACTCTGGGAGAAGGTAAGAAGGGGCTTGAGCGCCGGTAGGGTCCAGTCCGTGGCCGTAAGGCTTGTCTGCGACCGCGAAAAAGAGGTCATGGCCTTTGTCCCCGTCGAGTACTGGAGCATTACGGCGGAACTTGAGAACGCCTCAGGGGATGTGTTGGCCGCGAAACTGGCGAAGAAAAACGGGGTGAAGATTGAGGTAAAAACCGGGGACGAGGCCGGGGCTATAAAGGCCGAACTCGAGGGCGCGGAGTTTATTGTCTCTGCCATTGAAAAAAAGGAGAAGAGGAGGAATCCTGCGCCTCCCTTTACCACGAGCAAACTCCAGCAGGAGGCGTCGAGAAAACTCGGTTTTTCCGCCAGGAAGACGATGATGATAGCCCAGCAACTTTACGAGGGCGTTGATATTGGCGAAGAGGGCCCCGTGGGGCTTGTCACTTATATAAGGACGGACTCTACGAGGCTTTCAAGCGAAGCCGTCGAGGCGGTGAGGGGTTTTATCGCCGGGAAATACGGAAAGACCTACCTCCCGGAAAAGCCCGTTGTATATAAGCCTAAAAAGAAGAAGAAGATTCAGGACGCCCATGAGGCCATAAGGCCCACATACATCAAATACCCCCCGGAGACTGTCAAAAAAGACCTGACCCGTGACCAGTTCCGCCTCTATACCCTTATATGGAACAGGTTCGTAGCTTGCCAGATGGTCCCTGCGATAATGGACCAGACACGGGTGGAGGTCTCGGCCAAAGAGTTTTTATTTGCCGCGTCGGGCTCGGTAATGAAGTTCCCCGGTTTTATGGCCGTTTATGTGGAGGGTGATGACGAGGGCGCTGAAAAGAAAGAGAAAGAGGGCGTACTTCCCGCTCTTAACGAAGGCGAGGTCTTGAAACTCCTCGGCCTTATCCCTGCCCAGCACTTCACCCAGCCCCCGCCGAGGTTCACCGAGGCGAGCCTCGTAAAGGAACTCGAGGAGAACGGCATAGGGAGGCCTTCGACCTACGCGGCCATACTCTCTACCATTCAGGAGCGGGGCTACGTGGAAAAGGAAGACGCGAAGTTGAAACCAACGGAGCTCGGCTTTCTTGTAAACGACCTCCTTGTTGAAAATTTCCCGGAGATACTCGACGCCGAGTTCACGGCCCACATGGAAGATGAACTCGACATGATAGAGGAGGGCAGGATACCCTGGCGCGAAATTATGGAGGAGTTTTACGGCCCTTTCAAGGAGAGGCTCGAGAAGGCGAAGGCCACCATGAAGAACGTAAAGGGCGAGGAGACCCCCACTGACATCGTGTGCGAGAAGTGCTCAAAGCCCATGGTCATAAAGTGGGGCAGGAGGGGCAACTTTCTCGCCTGTACCGGGTACCCCGAATGCAAAAACACAAAGGACTTCACCACCGACGAAGAGGGCAAGATAAAGATCGTTGACAAGAGGGAAGAGACCGACGAAAAATGCCCCGAGTGCTCGAGTCCAATGGTGGTAAAGAGCGGCAGGTTCGGCAGGTTTCTCGCCTGCTCGAGATATCCCGAGTGCAAGACCACCCGTCCTTTTTCAACGGGAGTCGCCTGTCCCGAGGAAGGTTGCGGCGGCACGCTCGTTGAGAGGAGGACAAAGAAGGGAAGGACCTTCTACGGTTGCTCAAACTACCCGAGATGCAGCCACGCCACATGGAAACTCCCTAAAAAAGATTGATTTATAAATTTATTTCATTATACTCTTTATAGTCATACACACACCATAAGACACTCCAGAACGCCGGTTCCCCCATCTTTGATCATACACCCCGTAGACCTATCTTGAAAAAATCGATTGTGTTGCCAAAAAGTTTTTTTTAAACGGGAGGGAGATGTATGATTACCACTGAGTCAAGAAATATACTCGTCGCCGACGACAGCATGTTCTTCAGGATTAAACTGAGCGACATCCTTTCAGAGGCGGGCCACAGGGTGATGTTCGCCAAGGACGGCAGAGAGGTGATAAAAGAGGTCTCCATAAACTCAACGGGTATAGACCTCCTGGTCCTGGACCTGCAGATGCCCGACATTGACGGCTTCGCCGTTTTAGAGTGGCTTAAAGAGAACGGTTACAAGGACAAATTTCCGGTCCTCGTGATAACAGGGGTCTACGAGGGCACGGAGGTTATTGACAGGCTCAAGGAACTCGGCGCCGCCGGTCTGATGTCAAAGGCCTTTACGCCGGAACACATTATCTATATCGTCAATAACGTCCTCTTCAGCGAAAAGGCCGCCAAGGGCAAGCACAGGGTCAGGGTCCCCGTCTCCATTCCCATAGACTTCAAGGTGGGGGAAAAGAAACTGAGCGGATTCCTCCTTAACATAAGCGATAATGGCGTCTTCCTCCATACAAAGGAGGGGCTCTTGAGGGGCACGGTGGTCCACCTCATCTTCTCGCTGCCGGGCATAGAAAGGGTCTTTAATGTAAAAGGGGTTGTGAGGTGGTCCACGGCCGAGGCGGACAGCGACGCCATCTTCGGGGGCTCGGGCATCATGTTTGAGTCACTCCCCGACGAAGACCACGCCCTTATGGGAGAGTTTCTGGAAAGAGAGGCCAAGAACCTGGGGCTTGATTAGGGGCCTGCCTGGCTGCGGGCGGTGGGCGTACGGGCGGTGGGCGTACGGGTTACGGCGTTAGAGGGCTGGGTAGACGGCGGGGTGTGGGAGAAGGGGATTGGCAGGGGCGGACTCAGGCGGATATGAGCATTTTTTTATGAAGCGGGCGGCGGAGCGTGGGAGTAACGGAGCGGCGGGACGTGGAAACAACGGGGCGCGGGGTAAGGGGGCTGGGGCGGACGACTTGGCCTTTACCGTGGCCTGTCCGGATTTTTAAGATAAAAGATAAGGATCGTCGCCACTACCCCTACGGTTATGGCGGAATCGGCGACATTGAAGGCCGGCCAGTGATACCCCCCCCAATAAAGGTCGAGAAAGTCGGTGACAGAGCCGGAGACGAGCCTGTCTATGAGGTTGCCCACTGCGCCGCCGGCGATAAGGGAAAGAGAGATGGTCAGAAGCGCGTCCCTTGAGCGCTTTACCATGATAACTATAAATACGATGGCCGCGCCTGTGGCAAGGGTGAAAAAGAGGGTTTTGAACGCCGACGCCTTCCTTAATATGCCGAAGGCCGCGCCCGTGTTCTTGTAATATACGATATTAAAGAGACCGGGGACCACCTCTATCACCTCGTTCAGGTAGAGGCGGTTTATTATTACGGCCTTTATCCCCTGGTCAAGGGCGATAACAACAACGACGGTAACTAAAAATATCGTCCAGTTTTTTTTCAAGAGAGCGCCTTGAGGCACCTTTCGCAGATTGTGGGGTGCAGGGGGGCTGCCCCTACCGTGGGACTGAAGTGCCAGCACCTCTCGCATTTTTCGCCGTCCGCCCTCGCAACCTCCAC
>BTQV01000134.1:0-4036 GCA_036986055.1 Thermodesulfobacteriota bacterium | reverse complement strand
AGAATTTTATTGCAGGTAAAGATAGAAGACGCCGTGGAGGCGGACGAGATATTCTCCAAGCTCATGGGCGACAGCGTGGAGCCGAGACGCGAATTCATAGAGAAGCACGCCCTTGACGTATCCAACCTGGACGTTTAAATTTTTTTATTGAAAGGATAATTCAAAAGATGTCCGTCTATAACACACAGAGAATAGGTCTATACATAGACGTAGCCAACATAACGCGTAACGGCGGCTACGGCATGAGGTTCGACATATTGAGAGATTTTTCCTGCAGGGCAAGCGGCGAGCCCATCAGGCTCAACGCCTACGTCGTCTATGACGAGGAGCGCGCAAAGACCGACCACGACTACCGCGAGCGCACCTTCAACTTCCACTCGACTCTCAGGGACTACGGGTACAAGGTCATAGAAAAGATTGTCTCATGGTACGTGGATGAGAACGGGAACCGTTTCGGCAAGGCCAACGCCGACCTCGACATGGCCGTAGACGCGCTGCTACAGTCCGAGAACCTCGACAAGGTTATAATGGCCACGGGAGACGGTGATTTCATACAGGTCATACGGGCGCTTCAGAACAAGGGTTGCAGGGTCGAGGTCGTGGCCTTCCAGAACGTCTCCTCGAACCTCAAGAGAGAGGCCGACCTCTTCATGTCCGGCTACCTCGTACCCAACCTCCTTCCCGTGGAGGGAGCCGACCCGAAAAAACCTTGGGGCGAGGTGGGCTCCCGCGTAAGGGGCATCTGCTACACCTTCAGCCGTTCAAAGAACTTCGGTTTCATGCGTTACATAAGGAACCTCGGCCCCGGACTCTGGATTACCGACACGAGGCGCAGCGACTCGCCCTACTCCACGGCCTTCGCCCACGAGTCGAACTTCGAGACGCCCACGGACATAAAAAACATCCCGAGCCGGGACTTGATCTTCGAATTCGACCTCGTAAAGGGAGACAAGGGCATGCAGGCCTCCAGGATAAAGAAGGTATACCCTTAAACCGGTCCTGTTATCTCAATATTGTCCCCGGTATCACCCGGAAAACCAGAGGCCGGCCCCGTGGCGGGCCCGGCCTCTGCATGAAAAGTATTCGCCAATGCCTAACTCTAAAAAGGAGCGGGTGAGATGGAAGCAATAAAACGCATAGCCCTGGTGGCTCACGACAACAGGAAAAAAGATTTAATCGAATGGGCCGAATGGAACCATGATGTATTGATGCACCACAAACTTATCTCCACTGGGACAACGGGCAGGCTCGTTGAGGAAGCCGTAAAAAAAAGGCTCGGCCCAGAGGACGCGCTGAATTTCGAGGTAATGAAACTGAAGTCAGGCCCACTTGGCGGGGACCAGCAGATGGGCGCGATGATAGCTGAGGGTCAAATCGATATGATGATATTCCTCTGGGACCCCATGGAGCCCCAGCCCCATGACGTTGACGTGAAAGCCCTCTTGAGGATTTCAGTCCTGTACAATATCCCCACTGCGTGCAACCGTTCCACGGCGGACTTTCTTATCTCATCGCCGCTGTTAAACGCCGCCTACGAACCGGCGCTCAAGGACTATTCAGGATACATAAAGCGAACCGTACAGTACGAGTAGCCCTGCTCAGGGGCAAAGATGCGGGGTTATTGCCGGATATCTTCCATCCGTCTCCGGCCGTTACTCTTCATCCACCTCTACTGCGCCCTTTTCTTCTTCCACAGCCTCTTTCTTCTTTCCAAATATCTTTGCCACGACAACGCCAAGGGCGTAGAGCACCAGGAGAGGCCCTGCCATGAGCAGCTGGTTGAATATATCAGGTGTGGGCGTAAAAATAGCCGAGGCCACTATAATGGCGAGCACGGCGTACCGCCACCATGAGATCAACTGCTTGGCGGTAACGAGACCAAGCCTCGCGAGCACGAGTATGGCCAGAGGGAGTTGGTAGATTACGCCGAAAGCGATTAAGAGCCTCGTCACAAGCGAAAAATAACTGTTCATGGAGAGTATGGGCCGCAAGTCCTCGCTCGCGTAGCCCAGGAGATACTTGAAGGCGAAGGGGAAGACGACGAAGAAGGCGAAGAGCACGCCTGAGATAAAAAGCGCGAGAGAGACCAGGACGAGTACAAGGAACCAGAGCCTTTCGGTCTTGTAGAGACCCGGGGCCACAAAGGCCCAGGCCTCGTAGAGTATCACCGGGCTCGAGAGCACTATGGCTCCGAGGAAGCCCACCTTGATGTAGACGAAAAAAGGCTCCACCACGCCCGTAAAGGCGATGAAGTCGAAACCCTCGGGCAGTGCCGGGATAAGCGGGTGGGCAAGGACGTTGTAGAGCCTGTCTGAGAAACCGTAGGATACGGCAAAGCCGACGGCGAGCGCCGCGATGATTATGATTATCCTCTTTCTCAGTTCCTTGAGATGGGTCGTTATGGATGCGGCTGTCGCTTCCTCTTCCGCCATAATCAGCCCGTCCGCCCGGTATTCGCGCCGCTTCTTTTTGCGGTCTTTGTTTTCTCAGAGGTCTTGCGCCTGGTCTTCACGGTGGGTTTTTTCGCTACGGTTGATTTTTTAGCTACGGGGGGTTTTTTCGGCGGCGGTGCGGCCTCTTCGTCGACGGACTCCTTTGCCGGCGCCTCGGTCTCCGGCTCCTTAACAAACGACTCGCGTACCCCGAGGTCTATATCACTTACAGTCCTCTTGATATCGAGGGTCGCCCTCCGGAACTCGTTAAAGGCCTTCGCAAGCGTCCTTGCCACCTCCGGAAGTTTATCAGGGCCTATGACAAGGAGGGCCACAACGAGTATGACGAGCAGTTCTGAAAAACCTATTCCGAACATCGGTAACCTTTATCTATTGAAGGGAGGTTATTTTGAAGGAGGGATTATAAAGAGCGGCACGCTCGATCCCTTCATAACCTTCTCGGCGGTAGACCCGAAGAAAAGACGGTCCACGCCCCCGGGAAAGGACGCGCCCATGACAATCAAGTCTATATCCTTTTCCTTAACCACCTTTAAAATCACTTCATGGGGAACTCCGGAAAGGACCATGGCTTCCATATCCTCGTCCTCGCACCCGCAGCAGACCCTGGCGCAGAATCTTCTCAGCATCTCCTTATCGCCCTTGGCTTCTTCCTTTTCAAGTTCTTCACTGGAGATGGGTGAAACGTAATAACCCGCCGCCGCATCTGTCACGTCAACCACATGGAGGACATAGAGTTTAGCGTTGTACCTGCGTGCGAGGCTGACGGCATAGGGGGCGGCTCTTTCCGAGGTCTCGGAAAAATCGATGGGGAAGAGTATACTCTTAAAAAACTTTTCAATCCTCTTGGACTCTGCCATGGCGTCTCCTTGGGAAATAGTGGTATGAGTGTTTATCTTAGTATAACAAAAGACCCTTTTTCAATAACTTTATATTTTTTTAATTTCAGGAAAAACTATTGACCCTTACCTTTTATGGTGATAGAGTCCGGTACGGAAGCAAACACTTTGCTTCAGGCGGTTGACCTGTTCGAAAACACACTTCACCACTCTATCTTAATAGGGCAGGAGGAAATGACCGCGACTGATATTACGAATCTTTTTCGTTCCAGACTGAGGTTCAAGGTGATTTTTTTTGTCCTGACCTCTGTGCTTCTGCTATTGCCTGAAATACATGCGGGCGTACTCGCACAAAGCTCTACTCAAACCCCCTCTCCAACAGACATATCCGGAAAAAATTTTACAGATAAAGATACCGCCGCGTACACGCCGCGCCGTGGCCTCCTCAAGAAAAACCTTTACGGTCGTGTCCCGCCTGACATTACCAGGGGCGACAGGAACGGCACCAGGATATCCGTCACCTTTGACGGCGGCTACAACGCCAAGGAGGCCGGAGAGATCCTCGATATACTCAAGAAAAGACGGATCAAGACCACCATCTTCCTCACCGGCGTCTTTATCAGCAAGTACCCGGATATTACAAGGAGGATAGTGGCCGAAGGACACGAGGTGGGCAACCACACCATGAGCCACCCGCACCTGACGAATTACGAAAAGACATTCCTCCAGACCACGCTCCCGTCCATT
>BTQV01000133.1:0-4124 GCA_036986055.1 Thermodesulfobacteriota bacterium | reverse complement strand
TAAATGCGGTAGTCGAATATTGGAAAACCTTCCCTGTTGTAACGCTCGGCGAGGTAACGCTCGGCCATTGCCATGCCCACGCAGTTGGCAAAACCCTGCCCCAGCGGGCCCGTCGTCGTCTCAATACCCGCCTCGGGATGGTATTCGGGGTGGCCCGGTGTAATGCTGCCCCACTGCCTGAAGTTTTTAATATCGTCGAGTGTAATCGGGTAACCCGTCAGGTGGAGGAGAGAATAGAGGAGCATGGAGCCGTGGCCGGCGGACAGGACAAAACGGTCTCTTCCGGGCCACAGGGGATTTTCAGGGTTGTGCCTTAAAAAATGCCTCCAGAGCACGTGGGCCATGGGAGCGTCTCCCATGGGCATGCCCGGGTGTCCCGAATTCGCCTTTTCAACGGCGTCGATGGCAAGGAACCTCAGCGTGTTAATGCATTGTTCGTCAATATCACCGAAGGAAATTTTTTGATTGTCTTCTCCGCGTTTTTCCATGTGAACTTTATGGCCCCTTTATGATTTTTTTTTCTTTCTCGCGCCCTTCGTCTTTGCTACGGGGTCCGCTTTGGCGATGTAACCCTCTGGCTCGATAATCCCGCCCGTCATTATGACCTTGAAGGCGTCCTCAACGCTCATATCCATGGGTATGACGTCCTCATCGGGCACCATGATAAAAAAACCAGACGTGGGGTTGGGGGTTGTGGGCAGGAAAATACTCGTCGTATTCCTGTCCGTCTTCACCTTCAACTCGCCGCGCGTCTTGCCCGTCACAAAGCCCATGGTGAATATTCCCTTACGCGGATACTCGAAGATTACGACCTGGCTGAACCCCTCATGCTCCTTTGTGAAAAATGTTTCGAGGAACTGTTTTGACGCGTTATAGACTATCCTTAAAAAAGGTATCTTCGCGAGTATCATCTCGCCGTATTTCACAAGTTTCTTGCCCAGAAAATTCTGCGTCAGGAGCCCTACCACTAATATGCCCAACAGGGTAAAGATAATGCCTATTCCGGGTATATAAAAGGGCATGTAGGACTGTGGGCGCAAGAGGGCTGGCAGGAAATTCAAGGCGTTGTCCATGGCCCTCACGATAAGGGCGAGGACATAGAGCGTCACATATAGCGGGACGACGACGAGAAGGCCTGTTATAAAATACCTTTTTAACACCTTTAATAATACCCGGCTGTTTTGCCGCTCACCCTGCTTACCGTATTACTACCGTCGACGTAGACGAGTACAGGCTCATGCCCCGCGGCCGCCTCCACGTCAAGGGCCGCGTAACTGGCTATTATAACGAGGTCCCCCTGCTCGGCGAGGCGCGCGGCGGCCCCGTTTATCGAGATGGTGCCGCTCCCCCTTTCAGCCTCTATGGCGTAGGTCGTCAAACGCTCTCCGTTGGTTATATTGTAGATATGCACCTGTTCAAATGGATATATGCATGCGGCCTCCATTAGTGACGCGTCAATGGCCACGGAGCCCTCGTAGTCCGGGTTTGACACGGTTACAACGGCCCTGTGGATCTTGCTCTTTAACATTATACGCTGCATCTTCGGCCTTCCTCCGTCTTCTGCTGGAATTTTGTCGAGATGGAATTATATCATAATTTGTATTTTGTTGTAGAGAATTCAAACCAGGACATTGTCTATAAGCCTGGTGCGGCCCGCCTTTACGGCAACGGCTATGAGCGCCCCCTTTTCCGGGTCTACGGAGTCGAGGTCCTCAAGGGTCTCGGGGTCGCATACCTTTACATACTCGGGGTTTAAGAGCCTCTCAGTTGCGAGAATTTTTTTGATGCCCTCGACGATGGAAGCGCTTTCGCCCATACCGGCGCCGACGTTTTTTCTCGCCTCAAAAAGGGCCCTCGGGATAGCCGAGGCGGCCCTCCTCTCTTTAACGCTCAAATAGGCGTTTCTCGAACTTACGGCGAGCCCGTCGTTGTCGCGTACGGTCTCGGCACCGATTATCTCCACGTCGAGGTTCAAGTCCCGGACCATCCTCTTTATTACCTGCAACTGCTGAAAGTCCTTCATGCCGAAGACCGCCTTATGGCACATGGTGATGTTGAAGAGTTTAAGCACCACCGTAGCCACCCCCCGGAAATGCCGTGTCCTCGAAAGGCCGCAGAGTTTCTTCGACAGGTCTTCCACTTCCACATAGGTCTTGAAATCCCTGCCGTACATCTGCTCCACCGTGGGGTTGAATACCACGTCCACGCCGGCCTCCTCGGCGACTTTTAAATCCTTTTCCAGTCCCCTCGGGTATGCGGAAAAATCCTCACCCGGTCCGAACTGGGCGGGGTTGACGAATATGGTCAGGATAAGGCAATCCCCGGAACGCCGGCCAATCTTTAGGAGTTCAACGTGGCCTCTGTGGAGCGCGCCCATTGTGGGCACGGTAACGACAACGCCGCTGTCTCTCACTCCAGCGGAAAACCTTTTCATTTCAATAACTTTATCAATAACCTTCAAGAAAAATATCGCTCTTTCGCCCTACAGGTAAGGAAACAAGACAATAACGCTTGAAAACATCGGCCTAAACCCTTAAAACACCAGCCACATTATAATATTAGACATAAAACTCAACAAGTTCCATTGAAAGGCTACGAAAGCAGCTGACAATTTCCGTCAATAGGAATGATCCTCATCTGGAAATACTTTTTCTTCAACTTCCTTTATATATTTTTTTACCGCCCTCGTTATGGTCCTCTTAAGGTCCGAGTACTCTTTAACGAAACGCGGTCTCTTCATCCCGGTTGTAAGGCCGAGCATGTCGTTCACCACGAGGACCTGACCGTCGCAATGGGGGCCCGCCCCGATGCCGATAGTGGGTATCCTGACTGCCGCGGTAATCTCGGCGGCGAGGGAGGCGGGTATGCCCTCAAGGACCATGGCAAAGGCGCCGGCCTCTTGAACGGCCCTGGCGTCTTCAAGTATCTCCGAGGCGCGTTCTTCGGGTCTACCCTGCACCCTGTAGCCGCCGAATCTGTGTACGGACTGAGGCGTAAGGCCGATGTGTCCCATCACCGGTATATCCATGTCGACTATGGCCTTTATGGCATCAAAAGACCTCTTGCCGCCTTCGAGTTTTATTGCCGCCGCGTAACCTTCCTTAACGAACCTCGCGGCGTTGCCTCTGGCGTGCTCCGTACTTACCTGGTAGGAGGCAAAGGGCATATCCCCTATTACGAGGGCCCTTTCAACGCCCCTTGATACGGCCCTGGTATGGTAAAGCATCTCCTCCATGGTAACGGGCAGGGTCGTCTCATATCCGCCCGAAACCATGCCCGCCGAATCCCCGACCAATATGACGGGCACGCCGGCCATGTCGAGAATACGCGCCATGGTGAAGTCATAGGCCGTAAGTACGGCAATCTTACGCCCATCGCCTTTCATGGCCAGGACCTCCGGCACAGTTACTTTTTTCATTATTATTTTCCTCTGCAATCCCGCGGACAAAAAAACCTCCATTCAAACCGCTTACGGGAATATACCAGGAATAAAAAACCCCTGACAACCGGAAAAACAAAAAAAACCTCCCGCAGTGTCACGGAAGGCCACGGGTCTGCGTCTGTATACAGGCTCGGAAGACATCAACTTGAGAGCACCCTTTCGACAATCACACGGTGTCTTTACCGCGTTACGGTCACCCCCCCGAGGTTATGGGTATATAGTGCTGCGCCCCGCCTTTCATGAGTTTTATTTCCT
Organism: Thermodesulfobacteriota bacterium; assembly: GCA_036986055.1. GTDB lineage: Bacteria > Desulfobacterota > GWC2-55-46 > GWC2-55-46 > JADFVP01 > BTQV01. Next base: position 427 of record BTQV01000133.1, on the reverse strand, counting down.
TTACGAGCCCCTTTAAATCGTTCTCATTATTCACGAAGTCCATCTCCGAGGTGTTTACCGTAAGTAGTGGCGTCTCCGTATAATAGAAAAAATACCTGTTATAGGAGTCGACGAGCCTTTCGAGGTACTCCTTGTCTATCTTCCTTTCGTGGTCTATGCCCCTTTTATCTATCCTCTCAAAGAGCACCTCCGTTGATGCCTGGAGATATATGACGAGGTCTGGTTTGGGGATCCTCGTATCGAGGAGCCTGTAGACCTGCTCGTAGAGGATCAATTCGTTCTCGTCGAGGTTAAGGTAGGCAAATATCCTGTCCTTTGCGAAGAGGTAATCGGATATGACCGTGGTGGAAAAAAGTTCCTGCTGCACCATCTCCTTCTGTTGCTGGTACCGGCTGAGGAGAAAGAAGAGCTGGGTCTGGAAGGCGTA
>BTQV01000132.1:0-4145 GCA_036986055.1 Thermodesulfobacteriota bacterium | reverse complement strand
ACGGTAAAGTTCCCGAAACCCGATATCTTCACCTTCTCGCCCTTTTCGAGCCCCTGCTTGATGCACCCGAAGATCTCCTCAACGACCTGGGCTACATCCTTCTTGGAGTACCCCACCTTCTCGTAGATCTTCTCAACAATATCCGCCTTTGTCATAGTCCGACACCTCCATGACTCGAGATTTATTTTGGTGCTCCTTCAATCCCTCTAATCTCAGCCCCAAACCTTGATGCAAGCTCGGAGGCCACCGTTGAATGTATCTTTTCAACGTCCTCCTGAATCAAAGTCTTCTCCGCGCTCCTGTACCTTATCCTTATCGCAAGGCTCCGTTTTCCTTCAGGAACACCGCGGCCATAGTATACATCAAAGAGGTCAACCTTTTCAACAAGTTTTGTGTCTATCTTCTCAACGGCCTTTATTATTTCACCGTAAGTGATGGCTGAGTCCAAAATAAAGGCGATATCTCTCTCCGAGGCGGGGTATCGAGGCAGGGGGGTAAATTTTTTCTCCGCCATCCCAGCCCCGGCCATGGCATCAAGGTCGAGCTCAAAAAGATAAGCGGGCCTTTTAAGCCCAAGGCGGTCTATCAAATCCGGGTGCGCTTCCCCTGTTACGCCAAGGACCTGGGCGTTAACCTTGATGGCCGAGGACTTGCCGGGGTGAAAGAGATTTTTATGCTCACCGTCAGGGAGAAGGGCGCTAAAGTCGGCGTTCAGTCCGAGACACCCGAGCATCTTCTCAACAACACCCTTTATATCATAGAAATCAACATCTTCCGAGGGAAAGTTCCATGACTCTCTCCACCTCTTTCCGTAAATAAGTCCCGAGGTCTTCCACTTTTCCACGGGTAGTTTTTCCCCGGGGAGGAAGACCGGCGCCACCTCGAAGATTCTCGCATCCCCGTTCTTCATGTCAATATTGTATTTAAGGTTATCGAGGAGCGACGGGACAAGGCTGTCCCTCATAAACGACTGGTCCTCGCTCAAGGGGTTTAGCAGCCTTACGCCCGGGTCCGCCCCGCCTGAAAGAGAAAAGGTGGAGTAAGAGACGAAACTGTAGTTCATCACCTCGAGAAAACCGTCCGCCCTAAGGGCCTCTCTTATCCTTCTCTTAAGGGCCGCTGATGGCGGCAGGCCGCCGCCCCTTATCTCTGAGACGGGCAGGACAATCGGGACATTGCCGTAGCCCGAGATCCTCGCCACCTCTTCAACAAGGTCCGCCTCCTCTTTTATATCATGCCTGAAAGAAGGTGGCGTGCACTCTAACTCCCTGCCCGCGTCCTCGGCCATTATGCCGAGCCTCTTGAAAATCCCCCTCACCTCGCCCTTTTTTAGCGGCAGGCCCAGGACAGCCTCGGCCCTTTCAAGAGAAAATTTTATCTTCCGGGTTTTCTGTTTTTTGGGATAAATGTCTATGGCGCCCCTTGCCACCACCCCCGCGGCCACCTCGGAGATAAGCGCGGCGGCCATGTCAAGGGCCCCGGTGACGTTTTCTATGTCAGTACCCCTCTCAAACCTGTAGGAGGAATCAGTGGAAATGGCGAGCTCCCTCGAAGCCCGTCTTATAGGAGCGGGCTCAAAACACGCGCTCTCAAGGAGTATGTTGGCCGTCTCACCGGTGACCTCAGACGACTTTCCTCCCATGACGCCGCCGAGCGCCACAGGGCCCGCACCGTCCGCTATGACCACCATGTGCTCGCCAAGCTTTCTCACCTTGTTGTCGATGGTCTCAATAGTCTCGCCACTGTTCGCTCCCCTTACGGTTATGGACCTGCCGCTTACCCTGTCAAGGTCAAAGGCGTGGAGCGGCTGGCCGGTCTCGATGAGGACGTAATTGGTCACGTCAACGACGTTGTTAACCGGCCTCATGCCAAGTGCTTCGAGACGCCTCTTTATAAAATCAGGGCTCTCCCCGACCTTCACCCCCTCGATGACCCTTGCCGCGTACCTTTCGCACCCCGAATGAGGCTTTACGCTTACCTGTACAATGGAACGGGTCTCAGGGCCTTTCTCCTTTACCTTTATCTTCTTATCCGTAAACTTTTTTCCCGTAACAGCGGCTATCTCCCTGGCGAGCCCGCGTATGCTCAACACGTCTCCCCTGTTGGGTGTGACCGAGACCTCGATGATATAATCATCAAGGCCGAGGACCTTAAGGATGTCCCTGCCCGTGGGGGTGTGGCCGGGCAGTATCAAAATGCCCTCTGAGCTGTCTTTAAGTCCGAGTTCCGCCTCGGAACACATCATCCCCTCGGACTGAACTCCCCTTATTTTAACCCTTTTTATCTTAACGCCCCCTGGCAGCACCGCGCCGTCAAGGGCCAGGGCCACACCGTCGCCTTCTTTCATGTTGGCGGCGCCGCATATTATGGAATACACATTTTTACCGGCCCTCACCCTGCATAATTTCAGTTTGTCGGCGTTGGGGTGGGGTTCAATACCCTCTACCACGGCCGTTACCACGCCTTTAATTCCGGCGGAGAGGTCGGTTACCGAGTCTACCTCGCAACCTGACATGGTAAGGAGTTCGGAGAGGTCCCCGGGAGAGGGAAGGTCATGAACATATTCTTTGAGCCAGTTATAGCTGTAAAGCATCTTTTGCCTGACCTTATTCCAGTATCTTTAAATAGACGCTGAACGTCAAAATTGATTAAGGAAACGTATATCGTTCTCGAAGAAGAGCCTTATGTCGTCGATGCCGAACTTGAGCATGGCTATCCTCTCGATGCCGATGCCGAAGGCAAAGCCCGTAAACTTCCCGGGGTCGTATTTAACGGCCCTGAAGACTTCCGGGTGTATCATTCCGGCGCCGAGTATCTCGAGCCATCCCGTTCCCTTGCAGACACGGCAATTCGCGGACGCGCCGCCGCATATAACGCACTCGATATCAACCTCGGCGCTCGGCTCTGTAAAGGGGAAAAAACTGGGCCTGAACCTCAATGCAGTGGAAGGGCCGAAGAGTTTTTGGAGGAAATAGGTTAGAACGCCCTTCAAGTTGGCGAAGGTGACATTCCTGTCCACCATGAAACCCTCGACCTGGTGGAACATGGGGGTGTGGGTTACGTCCGAGTCCCGGCGGTAGACGGTGCCCGGGGCTATTACCCTCAGCGGCGGGCACTGGTTTTCCATTACCCTGATTTGAACCGGGGAAGTGTGGGTCCGAAGGAGCACATCGCCGCTGACATAAAAAGTGTCCTGCATGTCCCTGGCAGGGTGGTCTTTCGGGAGATTTAGGGCTTCGAAGTTATAATAATCGAGTTCCACCTCAGGGCCCTCGGCGACAACAAAGCCGAGGCCTGAGAAGATGTCCTCCACCTCGTCCATCACCTGCGTTACGGGGTGAAGTCTGCCGGGAGGAGAATACCGCCCTGGAAGCGTTACATCTATCCTCTCGCTTTTGAGCTTCTCGTCCCTTTCCTTCTCCCATAATTCACGGAGCCTCGTGTCGATTTCCCCGTCGATACTCAGCTTCGCCATGTTTATGAGCTCTCCGACGGAGCGTCTTGAGTCGGGTGTTAGAGAGGACAGTTCCTTGATAAGGGCCGAAATGAGCCCTTTTCTCCCGAGGTAGCGGGTCTTGAGAGCTAAAAGGTCTTCCTTCGTAGACGCCTTTTCAAGTCCAACGATGGCCTCATTAAGGATATTCTGGAGCTTGCTTTTTAAATCGGAATCCACGTTTAGTCCTGAATTTTCGCTGACATGCACAAGTGCGGCACTACCCCCGCAGAGTCATTGAAGGCTATGACCTGGTTCACGTCAGTGCTTGTTCAACTCCTGGGGGTATGTCGGATAAAATCAAGCGGCGAGACCGGTTCTGGCTATCTCCACTATCTTTGAAAAACCCTTGGGGTCCTTGACTGCGAGTTCGGCGAGGGCCTTTCTGTCGATGGCGACATCCGCCTTTGTCAGCCCCTCGATGAACCTCGAATAGGTAATCTCGTTAATACGCGCCGCCGCGTTTATCCTCGCTATCCACAGGCGCCTCATATCTCTTTTCTTTGTCCTTCTGTCCCTGTACGCAAAGGAGAGCGCCCTGTCAACCGCCTCGGTGGCGATGGTGTAGAGCTTGCCACGGCCGCCCCTGTAACCGCTCGCGGCCTTTAAGACCTTCCTCTTCTTCTTCTTCGCGTGGACACCTCTTTTTACC